>CAUZRT010000345.1:0-3653 GCA_963582235.1 Lentisphaeria bacterium | reverse complement strand
GCACGACAATCACGGCGCCACAATCCACAGCGTCACGTCCCCGGCGTATCTCAACACAGGCATGCCGCTGCCGTACACACTGTCGATCACACCGCCGGCACCCGGCGATCACATCGAGTGGTCCATTGACCGCGCCGCAGCACTCCGGCTGTCGCCGCTTTATTTCTGCGTCGCATGGTTTGACGACGAGGATCACGCCCGCCGGACCGGCAGGCTCATGGCGGAGAAAAATATCAAGCTGATTGCCGCCGGCATCGGTGATTGGGCCACCACCGGTGACGAATGGCAAGTCGAGCGCGACAACTTCGTCCGGCATATGCGTCTGGGCAAGGCTGCCGGCGCCGACATCATCGTCGCCGTCCACCACGGCGCGCTGGAGCACCATCATTTCAGCAAGAACCCGCCGATCGCCGAACAGATCAAACGTATGATCGCCAACTTCAATGAACTGACATCCTGCGCCGAAGCGATCGGCATCGTCATGGCTTTCGAGAATCACATGGATTACCGCTGCACTGAAATCGCCGAAGTAGTAAGCGCGGTCGACTCGCCCTGGTTGCGGGTCAACTACGACTTCGGCAATTCCCTCGCAGTGATCGAGGACCCGCTCGAGGCCGCGAAAGCAGTAGCGGAGTGGACGGTGATGACCCATATCAAGGACATGCGAATCCAGTCGAAAACGCTGGACGGTGAACCTCGCATCCTGACAGCCCCGCTCGGCCAGGGCAATGTGCCGATCCCGGAGATTCTGGAGGTCCTGCAAGGCAGCGTCGCAGATCCGGACAACCTGGCCTTATGTGTGGAAGTAGCCCCGCAACCCCATCAGGACCCGGAAGCCTGGATGCAGATAAGCCTGGCGTATATGCGTGAGAACTTCGGACAGTACCTGACCTGACCTCGCCGGCACGATTCAGCGTACGCCAAGCCGAATCAAGAGGTACCGGTCTGCCGGCAATGGATTGATGAAAAGCAACGGGTGGAGAGGATCGGCTGGCACGATCGAATTCCGGCCAGACTCACTGTTTCCTGTTCAGCGGCTATTCGCACTGCATCAGCTGTTCAATGAATTCGCGAATTGCCAGCTCCGCTTCGGCCAGCTCCCCGTAGCTCTCCACTTTCACTTCGGGATTGCCGGAGATCATCGCCGACAACCGGCCGTCACTGTTGCTATTAAAGAGGCACAGCACGGGCGTGCCCGCAGCCACCGCTCTACCGATCTCGTAGCCGACGCCCAGAGACGGGGCGGTTACCTCGGCGATCATCGCATCACTGGCAGTGACCCATTCCATGTCCCGACTGTAGATGTCGGTATCGGTCAGGCTCGTTTCGCCATGAGCCGACAGGTCACGATCGCCAATGTGCTCTGTCAGCACTTCTGCAAGGGTCTCGATGTACGAGATCAGGGCGTGATAGGTTGCCGCGTACTCGCGTCCACCCCTGATCGCAGCAGCAAAGTAGATCTTCATCGGCTATCGACACCCCGGTTAATCATGGCGGCCATCCGCCCCACCATACAATGGCGCGGGAACCCCGTCAAACTTCACTTCCCATGCCGGAGGAAGGGTGTACCTTTGTTGTCCCGAGTTCACCTTGCAAACGAGAACCATCGCCCATGCCAGACGAGCAGACAGACGACATGCCGCCGATGCGGATCTATGTCGATGCCGATGCCGTTCCCCGCGACATCAAAGACCTGCTCTTTCGGGCCGCGACCCGGACCAAGGTACCGGTGACCTTCATCGCCAACCAGTACATGCAACTGCCGGAGTCGAAGCTCTTCGACATGATCCAGGTGGCGGCCGGCCCCGACGTGGCCGACGAAAGAATTGTCGACCTGGTCAACGCCGGAGACCTGGTCATCACTGCGGACATTCCATTGGCCGCGGCCATCGTCGACAAGGGGGCACAGGGCCTCAGCCCGCGCGGCGATCTGTTTACAGAGCGCAATATCGGCCAGCGCCTGGCCATGCGCGACCTGATGACCGACCTGCGCAACAACGACGGCATCGAGACCGGCGGCCCGCCGCCGCTGAACCAGAAAGACTGCCACGCCTTCGCCAACGAGCTGGATCGATTCCTGGCGCGGTGGCTCAAACAAAAGCGACCCACACCATAAACCGACTGACCGGCTGGAGAAAAAAATGATTGAACTCTATCTCTCTGAACACTGCCCCTACTGTGTAAAGGTCCGCAACGCCATGGAGGAGATGCAGATCCCCTACGTCCTGCGGCCGGTAATCGTCCGCTCCGAAACGCCGATCGCCCTGGAACTGAAGGGGCGCGGCGGCAAAGCACAGGTGCCGTACCTCGTCGACCCGGACCGGAACGTGGAGATGTACGAAAGCGATGACATCATCGACTATGTGCGCAAACACTCTGACGCTTTATTATCCGAGTAAACACCCTTAAATTGCAATCGACCCCGACACTGACAGATATTCTGATCATCCATCCAAAGTTCCGGAGAATGACATGCCGAAATCACTGACTGAAGATGCCGTCAAACAATATCGCGAGCAAGGTTACTTCTTTCCGCTTAAGGTAATTGATGACGCCCGGACCGCCGAGTGCCGCGCCAATCTGGAAGCGTTCGAGGCGGCACAGGGCGCGCCGATCTCCGGTGCAACGCGCAGCAAATCGCATCTACTATTCAAATGGGTCGACGACCTCATGCGTCAGGACACGATCCTGGATGCGGTGGAGGATTTGATCGGGCCGGACATCCTGTGTTGGAACTCACTGTTCTGGGTCAAGGAAGCACAGAGCCCGGTCTATGTGTCCTGGCACCAGGATCTGCGATACTGGGGGCTGGATACGAATGATCTGATCACCGTATGGATCGCCCTGTCACCGGCTACGCTGGAGAGTGGTTGCATGAGCGTGCTGCCGGGCAGTCACCTGGACGAATTGATGCCGCACCAGGATGAATACCGCGACGACAACCTGCTGACCCGCGGCCAGGAAATCTCCGTCGAAGTCGATGAATCGAAAACCGTCGCGATGCCGCTGCAGTCGGGCGAAGCATCGCTGCACAACGGCCGTCTGGCCCACGCATCTGCGCCGAATCGTTCAAACGACCGGCGCATCGGTCTGTCGTTCCATTACATGCCGACACAAACCCGGCAAATCGTCGGTGAATGGGACAGTGCCGCGCTGGTAAGAGGTGAAGACAAGCACGGCCATTTCACTCACACACCGCGTCCCGAAAAGGATTTCGATCCAGCCGTCACGGCATTTCACGAGAAAGCCACCACCGCCGTGCGCGACGTGCTGTTCCACGATGCCGCGAAGGTACGGAAAACGATCTGAATATGCCCAGTTTCATGGTGTTGCCTTGGAGGGTATTCTGTTGTCAGGAAACATTCGCCCGTCCCTTTTGTCCCTTGCTCCGATTAAGATGACATAAGAGACACCCGAGACCAACGTCAGGATCACATCCGCAACGGCCATGCAACCTGAGACTCCAACACCACTGAACATCCGCCTCACAAGCTGGGAGAAATGGGGGTTTCGCAGCGCCACGCCGTTTACGCGCGAGGGTCTGGAGCACCTCAAGGGCGGCGGCTTCAACGGCATCTTCGTCGGCGGCGGCAGCGGCATGGGCCCGGACGGGGTGTCGCCCGAAATGTTCGTCGAGTCCACGGTCATTCCCG
>CAUZRT010000344.1:0-3661 GCA_963582235.1 Lentisphaeria bacterium | reverse complement strand
GAGGCAGCCCCTTCGCAGTCCTGCGGGCGTTCACCCATGTCAGCGCCGAATCGAGGTCGCGCGGGTTAAACTGGCCTCGCTGTGCGTACTGGCGGGCCGTGTCTCCAGCGATGCCGCCGGCCAGTTCGCCTATCGTGTCGTAGGTGATCCGTACCAGGACGGTTCGGCTGCCTTTGGGTCTGGCCACGGCAAAACCTCCTATTTTGACATTCAATTTGGGCGCCCGTTCGGAGCGCATATCCTACATGGGATGGGACCCAAGGCCGGGGGGGATGCGGATCAATTTCCGGCCGGGTCGCGATGTGGGACCCACGTTGTCGCCCCGGCCGCGTGTTGCCCTGGACGCCCCGGAAGGCCGTCAGCGTCGATCCTGGAGCGTCGGCACCGCCTTCTATCCGTTGCGGTCATCGGTCAGCCCTCCGCACCGTCCCGCCGTGCCGCCGTCACCATCACCACGATGCCGCCCTTGATCGCATCGGGTAGCGTCGGCCAAGCGTCGATGATAACCTGCAGGCCGGGGTCATCGTGCGCGTTTTTCGTTTCAACTGCCCCCGCATCTGCCCCCGTACCCTTGGAAGCACCGCATTTTTCCCGTATTATTAGGGGCATGCTGTCTGATTGCAAATCCGCCATCCCCGGTTCGAATCCGGGCGGCGCCTCTTATCGCGGTCCGTCGCAGCGGGCCGCACGTCATCTCTTAACGTGTTTGGCTCCAAGAGGTTTTGGTCAGCCGCGTTTTCTTTAGCCCTTTCGGCTTCATCGTCTCCACTCGCAACAATTCGCAACGTTTCGCGCGCTGCGCCATGCGCTGCGCGCTGGAAGTCGCATCATCGGTGCCAGTTGCCGCTAGGGCCTCAGACGGTGGTTCAGCGCGCGTTGTCGCGGGCAGCGCTTCTAGCGCGGCCACCACATCGCGCTGCCGTGTGTGTGCATACCGATCGACCGTCAGCCGGCTCGTCGAATGCCGGGCCAGCTCCTGAGCGACAATGCCGGAAATGTACGTGTGCCGAACCGCATGAAAGTCGGCTACGCGACCTGCATGGTCTCGGTAGCTCAAGAAGGCGCTTTCTTCTCGCCTGCGGTGTTCCTGGGAATCGTCGCACGATTCGGTAATCCAAGTCGCCCTGGCGGCCGCCAAATCGAAACGCAGCATGCGGGCCGTCGTCTTGGGCAGCTTTCTGAATATCCGTTCACAACGCGGCTTGGGCGTCAGCCAGGGCCGAAGTAGCGCGGCTAGGTCACCGCGTATGGGCTGGATATCTTTCCAGCGGTGCTTGCTGTAGGACGCCTCGACCGTCACCGTTTGTGGGTATTTTTTCAGAAAAAATGAATCGGGGGTAAGACTCCGCAGTTCACTAGCCCGGAAACCCGTGCCAAGGGGCAACCGATATAACATCGCGTGTTCTGGGCTGGACAAGTTATGGTTGGGAGTCGTGTAACCTTCGGTGAAGTCCAATAGTCTCTCCACCTCCTCGGGCGGCGTTCGTGTCGCCGGTCAGTCGCTTCGTTGAATTGTCGCATGCCGGCAAGAGGATCATGCGGTGCGCGCTTCTCGGTCCAAAGCCAGCGGGTGCCTAACCGTTCAACGGCCCGGCATCGCTCATCTTGTCCAACCGCTCGCGCAGCAACCAGCGGCAAACGGCGGAGTGGCATTCAGCAGACGTAGCTTCATCAATCAAATGTGCGGCGTGCAGGTCATGTGCGGCAAACTGGCGTCGGTCGATTTTCCCGCCGCAGGTAAATGCATCGTGCTAATTGCAGGCGGCTTGTCGGACCAAAGCGCCTCTGGACAACCCGTTCGAATGCTGGCACGTTCCCCGTAATAGGAGTTTCGGATTGTGTTCCGATTTTCCGATTTAAGGTTGGATTTGTGATGCGATTCATTCCCCGCGAGTTCTTGGAACAACGACTTTATGACATGTGAAGGATCCCTGGAAAAACAGAGCTTCCACAAGTCCGTCACGATGGGGCTGACTCCGCTGCGGCAATGTTCTATTGAGCAAACACGCAGCTTTTTACAGGGCTGAGTTTTGGGAACATGCCGCGCTGCACCATTGATCGGTGGTTGCGCGCTGCGGTTTGTCGACCGGTTCGCTACCATGGAAGACGGACGCCGGGGTGCCTACCTTCGTACATTCCCTACGCTGGGACGGAAAGTGAGCTATGACGCGGATTTGTTATGCCTATGCATCCGTGTTTCTCGTCGCCGCGGCGACTGGCCTTCCTACGCCGGCGGCGGAGCAAATGTCCTGGAACCTGGCCGAGGACTATCGGGCCGGCAGCCGGCGAGAAAACCCCAACGGCGACCGCTACGGCGAACCGACTTGGCATTTTCTCCGCACGACCGGGCGGACACCTGAGTTGCGGGACCGCCGGTGGCAGCGCGATGGCAAGTATGTGCCGATGCAATACAGTGGAATGAGACTTTTCGATCTGCCGTTGGATGCCTGGGTGAAGCACCCTTCGGGCGATTATCGCAATCCCGTGATCGGCCGATTTTCGCTACGGCACGACTTGGATTTTCGGTTTGAATCGGGTGACGTCTTCTTCGTTCCCGGCTACGACGACGCTTGCGTGCTAGGCTGGCGCAGCCCTGTTTCAGGCACATTGGAGATCGAGGGATCTTTCCAGCACGCCCAGAAGGACCCCGGCGGAAATCACGGAGTTAACTGGTACGTCGAACGCGGCCCAGCGCCTAATCCTGCGGACGGGTTCACTTCCGCCACGCTGGCTTCGGGTACAAGCCGCTTTGGCGCGGATTCTCAGGTCGGCTCATTTCACATCACGGGTCAAGCCGTCCAGCCGGGCGACTTCGTCTATTTTATCGTTGATGCGAAGGCTGACGGCACTGAGCAGCCGCACCGGGGTGACTTCACCCGCCTGTGCGCCAGGTTGACCGTGCATGACGCCGTGCGACCTCCGCCGCCGCACTTCGAACGCGATGTGCTGCCGATACTGGCCAAACGCTGCCACGGCTGCCACGGAGCTGATCTGCAGAAGTCGGGGCTCGATCTTCGCACGGTGACCGCCATGCTCCGCGGCGGCAACAGCGGCCCTTCAATCATCCATCGCGAGCCCAACCGCAGCTACCTCATGCAGCTTGTTCAACGAGGCGAGATGCCGCCCGACGGTGAAGCTCGACCGACGGCGGACGAAATCTCAATCATCGCTCGTTGGATTCGTCGCGGCATGCCAGCCGATGAACAGGTCGTCGAGCCGCCGCGGCGAGCACTGGTCAGCGACGAGGATCGGCGGCATTGGGCCTTTCAAAAGTTGGGCCGCGTCAAGCCGCCCTCGCCAAAGCAGTCTGATCGCGTCCATACGCCGATCGACGCCTTTATGCTAGTCCGGCTGGAGCAAGAGGGTCTTAGCTATTCGGCTCAGGCCGACCGGGTGACGCTCATTCGTCGCGCATCCCTCGACCTTGTCGGTCTGCCGCCGCCTCCAGAACGTGTCGATGAATTTCTTGCAGACGCCGCACATGGTGCATTCGGGCGATTGATCGACCGCTTGCTTGATTCATCACACTTCGGCGAGCGATGGGGACGGCATTGGCTGGACGTCGTGGGGTACGCCGATACGGTGGGCTTCGATCAGGACGCCGGGCTCATCGTCCCAACGGACGGTAAGTGGCGTTACCGCGACTACGTCATTGAGGCCT
>CAUZRT010000343.1:0-3664 GCA_963582235.1 Lentisphaeria bacterium | reverse complement strand
CATGATCAACGAATCGCACGCCGTGCCATTGGAAATCGAACGCGGCCAATGCTCCCTGCACGATGCCCGTATCATCCACGGCGCCAAAGGCAACAAAAGCCGGAAACGCCGATGCTCCTACACCATGCGCTACTTCAGCACCGAACTGAAACTTCTGATGCCGGTGAAGCAACATCCAACCTGGCTCGTCCGCGGCAAAGACATTGCCGGCAACAGCTACGTGAACCGATAGAAAATTCCTCGTCCTGCATATCCGGAACATCAAATGTCAAACGTCGAAATGTCTTCTCCGGTATCGCCCTTATTCTAACTGGTATACACCTAGACGACGGCGGTCCAGCATCCAGCGCAGCCCCGCCGATCCGGCATATATTGGAGCATGACGCAAGAAGCGAAGAAACCCCGCCTGATCGCCGTCGACATAGACGGTACGCTGCTCAACGATCAGAAGCAGATTCCGCCTGAGAACATCGACGCCTTGCGCGAGGCGCAGTCGAATGGCGTCGCCGTAGCCATCGCCTCCGGCCGCATGCCGCCGCTGATCGAACCGATTCAGGATAAGCTGGGCATGGACTGCGCCCTGATCAGCTACAACGGCGGCCGCGTCGTCGGGACCCGCGCCGAGGGGCGCCCGGTCATCTATGACAACCCGCTGCCCGCCGATGTGGCCCGGCATTTTGTCGAGTTTTCGCAAAGCCAGGGGTACCTGCTGAATTTTTTCTACAACGACCGGCTGTATGCCGACGATGGCGGTGATCGCGAAACCTTCAGGACGTTTTACAGCCGCCACACCGGCGCCGAATATTACATCACCGACCTGGCTCAATTCGATGGCTGCACCCCCAGCAAAGTGATCCTGCTGACCGCGCCGGATCTCCGTGATCAACTCTACGACCGCTTCGTCGATGAACTGGGCGCGCGCGCCGCAATCTTCAAAACCGAACCGATGTATCTCGAAGTCATGGCGCCCGGCGTCAACAAGGGCGCGGCGCTGCCGACCCTTGCCGAATACTGCGGCATCTCCACCGACGAAATCCTGGCGATCGGCGACGCCGACAACGACACCGCGATGATTGCCGCTGCCGGGATCGGTGTCGCGGTAGCCAATGGCAGCGTGGCGACCCTGCAAGCCGCTGATTACATTACCGAGCGCAATAATAACGAGGGTGCCGTAGCTGAAGCAGTGCATCGATTCGTCGGCTGATCAGCTTGCCAATTCGAATAAGAGACATGAGACATGAGCGATGCCAATGACGGCATGAACTACGCCCCGACAGGCAAGCCCAATCCAGTGGTGGAGCCCGGGGATTTTCAGTTCGCTGCAGCAGGACTGGACCACGGACACATCAGCGGCATGTGCAACGGGTTGCTGGAGGCGGGTGCAAGGCTCAAGTACGTCTGGGATCCGGACCCGGCGAAGGTCGATGGTTTCTGTCGGGATTACCCGGGTGTCCAGATCGCGGACAGCCTCGAACAGATTCTTGATGACACCGACATCGCGCTGGTAGCGTCAGCGGCGGTCCCTTGTGACCGCGGCCCCTTGGGCATTCGCGTCATGCGGTCGGGCAAGGATTATTTTTGCGACAAGACCCCGTTCACGACGCTGGACCAACTCGAAGACGCGCGCCAGGCCGTTGCAGAGACGCAACGCAAGTACGCGGTGTATTACAGTGAGCGTTTGCACGTGGAATGTGCCGTGTTCGCAGGCGACCTCATCCGCGACGGGGTGATTGGCGATGTGGTCCAGTTGAGCGGTTTCGGCCCGCATCGGCATGGCGCCGACGGGCGACCGGGCTGGTTCTACGACAAATCGAAAACAGGTGGCATTCTGTGTGACATCGGCAGTCATCAGTGTGAACAGTTCCTGTTCTACACCGGTGCTGAGGATGCCACCGTCGCCAGCGCACGCGTCGCAAATTTCGCGAACCCCGAGCATCCGGAGTTTGAGGATTTCGGCGAGGCGCACCTGGTCGGAAACAACGGCACATCGTTCTTCTATCGGGTCGACTGGTTTACTCCCGACGGCCTGCGCACGTGGGGTGACGGCCGGACCCTGATTCTCGGCACGAAAGGATTCATCGAGTTGCGGAAATACATCGACGTCGCCCGGGAAGGTGGCGGCGACCGGCTGTTCCTCGTCACCGATGAGGGCGAACAGGAAATGAAGCTTGCGGGCCAGGTCGGGTATCCATACTTCGGCCAACTCATTCTGGACTGTCTCAATCGCACCGAGAACGCTATGACACAGACGCACACCTTCAAGGCCGCCGAGCTCTGTCTGCGATGTCAGGCACACGCTGATGAGCAGGCATCGTAATTATCCAAGCAACCTGCCAATTCCTGCCCGCATTATCGCCCTGCGGCGAGTACGTAAACAAATCGCCCGGAGCCCCGGCAGACAGGTCACGACATAGTGTTGCGCAGCGCGCGCCAGGCAGTCGATGCCGGCCTGGAACTCCCCGTCGCCAACCTCCGCGGGCGGACTTTTCCCAACGCCGCACTTCATCGTGACAAGCGGTACGGGCGTGCCTCGGATGCACCGGCACATTGCCGATGTTCAACGCCTCACGGTTGACCCGGAAAAAATTCGGACAGGGTCCGATTCCATTGCTTGACCACGACCGATCCGCAATCAACCTTTGTGGAATAACCTTAACCGAATACGAACATGCGAATTACACCAAGGTTCATCGCCTGCCACCTCCTGCCGGCACTGATTGCCGGCGCCCCCCTGACCGCCTCGGCGATCACCATCGGCGGCCGATCATTTCGCGACGACGGCAATACACGACGCCCGGCGTACGATCTTACATGGACGGTCAAGGAGTCTGCAGCGACGCCTTGCGCTTTCGCATGGGGGCTGCGGGACGACCGAGGCACGGTACTTGAAATCACCGGCGGCACCTGGAATCTGAAACGGCTGAACGGAACAGAAGTGGATTCGGTCACCAATGGCGAACTGCCCCATCCTCACGATGCAATACGTTCCCTGACCATCAAACGGCGCCAGCGATTTCTCTCCGGGTACATGAACGATGGACTGCTGTTCCGTATCTCGAACGACGATGCCGGGAACGGCGGCTATGCAAGCTGGTCCGGCGTCGCGGGCGCTGTTGCAGACGATCCCTGGCTCCAGGCGGTGTCCGGTAAGGACATGAGGTTCGAGGACGATTTCATGCGTCTGCCGGATTCGCCGACCAGCATCTGGGATACCGTCGCGGGCAACTGGCGCATCCAGTCGGCGATCGACAAAACGAACATCGACGCTGTCGACCCGGACCACTCCACGCGCAGCGCCAACCCGTTTGTGTTTCGAGGTACCGGCGCACCCGAGGCGATGGTGATGGCGGGTCATGAGTTCTGGGATGATCTCGCAGTGTCCGGTTCCGTGCGGTCGCAAGGCGGTCGCGGCGGGCTCGTGTTCGGCGCTCGCGCCGCCAATGATTACTTCGTGCTGCTCTGGGAGTCGAATGCGTCCTGGATGGCGCCCTGCCGGTTCGCGATCGAACGCGTTCGGCCCGACGGCCGAACCGTTTTGGCAGAGACATACTGCCAGGGACAACGCCAGCAGTGGTACCGGATCGGCGTCGAGCAGCACGGTGCGCGCATCATCGCAACACTCCAGGGAACACCGATCCTGGATGCCGTCGACAGAAGCTGTACC
>CAUZRT010000342.1:0-3689 GCA_963582235.1 Lentisphaeria bacterium | reverse complement strand
TGATCAACCGACGCGACATCCCCGACGGTGCCGATCAGATTCCAGCCCGAATCGAGCCTGATGATACCGTCGGCGATCACGCCGGTAATCGGATTTGACGCCCCGCCCGTGCTGCTGTAGAGCCCAGTACCCCACCCCTGAACTAAGGACCGCGTCCATAGGCATAATATCGTAGTAGTCGCCCGTCCATGTCCAGACCTCACAGTCCAGCAGCGCGGCGAAAATCTCCGACACGGTCAAGCCGCTGGGTGTCGGGATGCTGAACAGCGGCCTAACCGGCGGCCAACTCGATGGTGTACTGCCGGATATCCGCGGCCACGGCATAGACGATTTCATAGACGGCATCGGCGCTGAGGGAAAGCTGGCCGGCGGCCGTCAGATCGATCGGCGCACCGACCACCGTAAAACATCCTCATCGAAACGATTCAACGCGCGCACGTCCGTATCCCCGCAGCGGCCGGAGTTGATTACCCAGCAGCGATTGCGACCATAACTTTCAAACAGCGCCTCCTGCAAATATCCGCTCCAATTGAGTCGACCCCGTGTGTGCCAGGTCAGTTCGGTGATCGAATCGCCCAATGCCACAATCGTGACTTTGTGGCCAGCCTCGAGTTTTAAAAAAAGTCATGATCGCGCTGCCGCTGATCCTCCTGATGATGCTTAATTCTTCGTAGCCAAAGAATCGTCCTTTTGAGGTTGCAAAGAACCGGCAACCGCTCAAGTTTACTGACCGAACGGAATTTTTCAAAAACTTCTGGAAAGGCCTTGAAACATGAATGATCAATACGGACTCCGGAGACTCGGCCTCGACGTTACCGGCATCGTACACGGTAACCCGGACATCGACCAGTACTATGAATTCGGTCTCGCCCACGACGGCTCAAAGGTGGCGAGCAACGGCGCCCTGGTTGCCTTTAGCGGAGCCAAGACCGGACGCAGCCCCAATGACAAGCGGGTCGTGCGTCAACCGACCACGGAGAACGACATCTGGTGGGGCAAGATCAACATGCCCATCAGCGAAGACGGTTTCGCAAAGAATCGCGAGCGTGCCGTCGCTTATATCAACAATGCACGGAATGTTTTCATCGTCGACGGCGCCATCGGCTGGGACCCCGACAACCGGATAAAGGTCCGGGTCATCTGCACGCGTCCATATCATTCCATGTTTATGCTCACCATGATGATCCGCCTCAGCGTCGATGAACTGGCAAATTTCCGCGATCCGGATTGGGTAATCCTCAATGCCGGCGAGGCCGCGGCCGAGCCCGGAAACGACAGCGTCGCGTCAGCTACTTCCGTCGCCTTGAACTTCGATCGCAACGAGTTCGTCATCCTCGGCACCGAATACGCTGGTGAGATGAAAAAGGGTATGTTCACTGTCATGAATTACATCCTGCCGAAGAACAACGTGGCGAGCATGCACTGCTCCGCCAACGAGTCCTTGGACGGCAGTGATGTGGCATTGTTCTTCGGGCTTTCCGGCACCGGCAAGACGACGCTCTCCGCCGACCCCGATCGCCGCCTCATCGGCGACGACGAGCACGGCTGGGATGACAAGGGCATCTTCAATTTCGAGGGCGGGTGCTACGCAAAAATGATTAACCTGTCCAAGGACGGCGAGCCGCAGATATGGAATGCCATGAAGAAAGGCGCCGTCCTCGAAAACGTTATCCTCAAGCCGAATGGTGAAGCCGACTATACCGACGTCTCGATCACTGAAAACACGCGCGGCGCTTATCCCGTCGAGTTCATCGACAACGCCAAGATCCCCTGTATCGGCGGCCATCCCGGAAATGTCGTCTTCCTCACCTGCGACGCTTTCGGTGTCCTGCCGCCGATTGCCAGGCTGACACCCGCACAGGCGCAGTATCACTTTATCAGCGGCTACACGGCCAAGGTTGCGGGAACAGAGGTCGGCGTTACGGAACCCGAAGCGACCTTCAGCGCCTGCTTCGGCGGCCCCTTTCTCGTGTGGCACCCGTTCAAGTATGCCGAGTTGCTGGCCGAAAAGTGCGACCAGCATGAGGCCGCAGTCTGGTTGGTCAATACGGGCTGGACCGGCGGCCCGTATGGCGAAGGCGAACGCTTCAGTCTGAAATACACGCGAGCGATTGTCACTGCGATTCTGGCGGGCAGTTTGGAAAAGTCCGGCTTCATTGTCGAGTCGTTTTTCGGGTTGCAGATCCCGCAGAACTGTCCCGGCGTTCCAGCGGCGGTCCTGAATCCTCGGGATACCTGGAAAAATCCATCGAATTACGACGAAACCGCAAAGAAACTCG
The DNA here is from genome assembly GCA_963582235.1 of Lentisphaeria bacterium. Lineage (GTDB taxonomy): Bacteria > Verrucomicrobiota > Lentisphaeria > JABSQK01 > CAJWLW01 > CAUZRT01. Next base: position 1,410 of record CAUZRT010000342.1, on the reverse strand, counting down.
CCGATCTGTTCAACAACAACTTTACCAAGTACGCCGACGGCTGTTCCCCCGAAGTCGCTGCTGCCGGACCGCAGGTGTGACGCCAAAGGCGGCGAGCCGCAGCCGGTGACCCGGCTCACCATCAGAAACTCAGAGCCGGCCTCCGGGGCCGGTTTATCGGAAACCGCGGGAGACTTCGAGCTGAACTGGCAAGGATTCGGGATAACGGTTCACGGACAGTCCCGAACCTCGGTGCCTGTTCAGCGCCCGATTCCCCAGTCCCGATTCCCCAGTCCCGATTCCATCATCCCAGGGCCTTACGGAACGATCGGCAAGACAATATGGGACGGATGCGCCGCATCCATGTGCACGGTATTGTCGGTGCCCACCTGCCGCCGGTTCAGTCCGAGAGGTTCGCCCGTGTTCGGATTGACATCGAAACGCGGAAAATTTGAACTGGAAATGTCGAGCCGAATCCGATGGCCGGCGGCAAAGATATTGCTCGTCGGATAAAGCGTGATGGTTACCTTGCCGATCTGACCCGGATCGAGAAAATCCGGTTTCTCAGGGCCGTCTCGGTACCGCAGCCGCATAATGCTATCGCTAAGGTTCAGGGCATACCCGTAAGGGTACCAGCGGTTTGGCGGGTAGACATCGATGAGCTTGGCGGTAAGGTCGGTGTCGATGGCCGTGGACGAGACCCAGAGCGTCACCGTGATCGGACCCGTGACTTCAATATCACTTTCCAGCGGTTCGGTCTCGAAGACGAGAACGTCGGGCCGCGATCCCAACGGCATATACGGCGGCTCGCAACCAAAAAAATCAGCGCTTTCGACCTGGTCGAATCCGCCGGGGTGCATCACGTCCTTGGCTCGCGTTGCATACGACAACAATCCCGGATCCGCGAGACCCGGGGGCATCGGCGCCGGCTCCCGGAGCGACGAGACATTTCCGCCGATTGACGGCACCGGGTTCGATGGATCGAATCGGTAGGTGATCGAGGCGTCGGCGCCTGCCGGCGCCGACGTCCGCAACGACTGATCGGGATGGAGGTAGTATCGCGTGTACGCGGTCCGTGCCAGGGGCCATTCACTCTCGTCCCGCCAGTAGCCGCAGTGAAACAGGCGACCCGCTGCCGTTCGGTGGCCATCACCGCCGCCCATTACGAAAATTCGGACCGGCGGCATGTCGTCAACGATCGATCCGCTGTCTTTCAGGGTTGCATCAAACCACGCGTGGTTCAGGTCTCTGAAACTCGGCAGCGCGGCGGTGGCGCCAAACTCGACGTCGCCGGCATAGGATTGCTCGAGGGTCACTTCGCCGTGGGTCCATGGCCCGACAAGTACCTTTACGGGTGCGGATTTACAGTTCGATAAGCCGACGTAATTCTCAAACGTTGCTCGCGTGTACGAGTCGTACCAGCCACCGATG
>CAUZRT010000341.1:0-3691 GCA_963582235.1 Lentisphaeria bacterium | reverse complement strand
CGCCGGGATCGCGGGAGGACACGGATCCGTGTTATTGTCAATCCCGACGTTTTGGATCGGCTGCGGAGGCAGGACGCGGCGATCCTGCAATCCATGGAGGATCAATTCGGCGGCACGCTGACGTTTCGTGCCGATCCGGATATTCACCAGGAGGCATTTCGTCTGGTGAACGAGGACACGGGTCAGGAGATCAAGTAAGGAACGGTGGATCCGGCTTCGTCCAGCGGACTACGCCGTGGCAAGCGGTGGAAGGTGCCAGCCCGACGAAGTCCGTCGGCTGACGGAGCGAAGTCGGGTGGATGAGGACGGGGGAAGGCCAGGGGATCTGACGAAGTATCGCGAAAAATCAACTGCTATGGAGTGAAGAAAAGTGAACTACGATCGGAACGGGGCTCTTATCGAGACGATGGTCGATGGCGTTGACGCGCCGAAGCGCGGTAAAGTGCGGGACATTTACGTGTTCGACGACTGCTTGGTCATGGTCGCGACCGACCGGATCAGCGCTTTTGACTGTGTGATGCCAAACGGGATTCCGGACAAGGGCAAGGTGCTGACGGCGATGTCGAAGTTCTGGTTTGAATTGTTCGATTGGTTGCCCAATCACCTGGTCAGTATGGATGTGAGTAGGTATCCAGAGCCAATGCGGCCATATGCGAAGGACCTGTCGGGTCGATCAATGCTCGTCAAAAAGCTGGACGTTGTGCCCGTGGAATGCGTGGCGCGGGGCTACTTGATCGGTTCCGGATGGAAAGATTATCAGCGAATAGGCAGCATCTGCGGGATCAGTCTGAAGGCCGGCTATGTTCTGGCCAGCAAGCTGGAGGTACCCATATTCACACCGGCAACCAAGGCGGAACAGGGTGAGCACGACGAAAACATCAGCTTCGCCCATATCGTCGAGCTGATTGGCGCGGACATAGCGGCACAACTGCGGGAGAATACGATACGCCTTTACGGGGATGCGGCGGATTATGCCGCCGCGCGCGGCATAATCATTGCCGATACAAAGTTCGAGTTCGGTATGAACGGCGACGGCCTCATATTGATCGACGAAGTGCTGACGCCTGATTCGAGCCGCTTCTGGCCTGCCGATCAATACGAGGCGGGGAAGAACCCGCCGAATCTGGACAAGCAGTTCGTCCGCGATCATCTGGAGACGCTTGACTGGGACAAAAGTCCGCCGGCCCCGGAACTCCCCGACGAAATCGTCGTCAAAACCCGAGAAAAGTACCTGAAGGCCTATGAACAGTTGACAGGCACAGAACTGGAGCTTGCGGGATGAACTCTTGTCTGCGTGCGATGATCGGTCTCGTCTTTATCCTTTCCAGCGGTCGCATTTTTGCCGATGCAACGTTCGACTGGAAGCCGGAGGCGACTTGGAAGGCGCGCAAGAAGGATGCGGTCAGCCGTTTGATCAGCAAAGCGGAGCAGCTGCAGGAGCGCGGCAAACACAAAAAGGCCCTCAGAGTCTATGAGAAGATCGGGAAGAAGTCAGTCAATCTGAAGAATAAGGGGAAGGCGGTAGTTCGTCAGGCCGAGTGCTTATCGCAGATGGATAAACCGTGGCAGGCTTACCGCCGTTATCGCGAGGCAATCGATAGGTACACAAATCATGTGGCGTTCAACGACATCATCGCGGCGGAATACGAGATTGCCGAGTCATACTTCAACGGTCGGCGGGATCGGGTCATGGGGTTCTCGATTTCGACGGCTCACAAAGCCATGGACATCTACGATCACGTGGCGCTGGTCGGGCCCTATACGGACCTGGCGCCCAAGAGTATTTACCGGGTCGGGCTGCTGCAGATCCAGAACAAGAACTATTCGCAGGCGATCGACAAATTCAACAGACTGTTGACAAAGTATCCGGACAGTGACGCCGCGGGGAACGCTCGCATCGAGCTGGCTCGGGCGTTACTGAAAGAGGCCGATAGCGCAGACGGCGACGGGCGGTTGGTGCGGCAGGCGAACCACGAACTTTCGCGATTCATCAAACGGTACCCAAGCCATGAACGCCTGGACGAAGTCAAGGGGTTGCTTGCTCAGGCACGCGAAATCGAAGCGCAGCGACTCCTGTATCTGGGGCAATTCTATCAGCGCGAGTCGCATCACAACTCCGATGCGTCAAAAGGGTATTTGCTGGATGTGGTTCTGCTGTATCCGGAAACCAACAGCGCCCGGGTTGCCGAGCAGATGCTCAAGAATATCGACGCTGAGAACACCATCGGAGAGTGAGCGGATTGGCGGCTTGTCAACCGCTGGCCGAACCGAAGGCAACATTCCGTAGCCGCCGGAGCGGCAAAGGATTGCCGCATCTCTATCCTATGGACATGCGGTGATCCTTTACCGCCAAGCGGTTGCCTAACCTGGCGGAAACCCTGCCATGTCATTCGACATGGTCCGCCTTTGGCGGCACCCCTGAATACTGCTGTCCACCAGAGCGTCCAACACCCGGCATCCAGAAAAATAAAGTCTCCCTGGAGGTTTGTATGAACCTGATCTGCCGACAAACGCTGGGTCTGTTCCTGGCGGCGTGCGGCATCCTGATGATGGTGGGATGTGCGCATTACAATCTTGGCTCGAATCTTCCCAATGACGTGAATTCCGTCGCCATCGGCGACGTCTCGAACCAAACCAACGAGCCGTTGTTGAGCGCCTATGCGCGTACGGAACTGCCGGCTCTGTTCATGCAGGACGGCGGCCTGAGGGTCGTCTCTGAAGAGAAAGCCGACTGCGTCCTGCATACGCGAATTCTGGATTATCGCCTGCGAAACATCGGGGAAGTAGAGTCGTCGTCCGCCGACGACGATAAGCGGCTCAACCGTACCGTAGTTTACGGGGTCAACGTGGACCTCGAATACCACGTGAGTTATGCGGATGACCGCCATCGGCCGACGGTTCCGCGACGCGTGGTCGGGCATGCCGAGTTTTCGGAACTGGCGGATCTGGACGTGGTCAAGAAGGATGGCCTGAAGCAGGCGATGTATGACGCTGCCGAGCAGATTGTCGGCGCCATTACCAACCCCTGGTAGATTTTTTCCGCAGGAAAAAATCTAACCCGCATCATTCACAAATTTTCTGCTGCGGGCACGCATCGCATGTAATCTTAACGTATCTCGATACGCCTGCGTCCGTCGCCCATCGCGAAAACCTTGATCTAACGCACGCTGCGCGTTCTCGCGCCGAAAATTTGTGAATAATGCAGGCTAGTTGATCATCCTGTCGAAGTCGATGATGCCGTTGCGGAGGGAATAGACGATGGTGTCCAGGGCGATCTCCCGGGAGTAGCCAAAGCGCGTAATCATGTTTCTGAGGATCTGGTCGGCCAGCTCTTTTATCTCCGGCGTGCACTTTTCGTACTGCTCCGGCGCGTTCTGCCGGTGAAAGAACGCATCGCGCAGACTCTCCGGGCTGATCCCTTCGACGGCCTTGCGGTGCGACAGCAAGACCGTGTATTCCTTGAGAAAGCAGTTGACCAGATTGTCGTCTCGTGACGTGACGATTGACTTGCCCTCCGCCAACACGATTTCGCCGGAATCGTGTAGATCGAGGAACTTCTGGCCCATCTCCAGGCGAAACTCGGCGCTGTCCGTGTCATCCTCGCTGATCACCTTTTCGATCGACTGCATAAAGTTGATATTCGGGATTTCCACCTTCTCGCCTGTCTCCGGGTCGATAAAGGTGAACTGCG
>CAUZRT010000340.1:0-3753 GCA_963582235.1 Lentisphaeria bacterium | reverse complement strand
GACCGAGTTCAGACGTAAAACTGCGGCTCGACTGGCACGCCGATCGGGTGCACGAGACCAATCTGATTGGCGACGATGCCAGGGAAGTCCGAGTCGGGAAGAACGGGATCACGTTTGACATCGGCGCCTTCGAGATCAAGACTTTTCGGATCTCACGCACGGGAGCCGAATGATGGCGATTGCATTCATCGGCGAAACCAACGACGTCGAGCGGACACCCTGGTCCCAGGGCTGACGCTGGGCCGCGCGCATTCCTGCTCAATCGTATTCGATTACGAATGGATCGATTACGAGTGGAAAATATCGAGAATAAATTTTCGATGCCCCTTTGTTAGCCTGCTTTATTCACAAATTTTCGCCGCGCTTGTCCGCCAGAGCCCGAAGGGCAACCGCGGGAGTGTGCGGAATCTGCGCACGCCGCAGAATATTTATGAATAATGCTGGTTAGCGCCTATGGCTCATAATACTCCCGGCGGCGGTCGGATTGGGGACCACGATAGCGCTGCACCCCTGCGGTTCGAAAAGGGCGTACTTGCGACGATACATTTCATCGCGGTCAGGCGGTCGGACCGATAGCCGGTGTTGAACTCCTCCGGTAAAAGGACACGTTCCGCGTGCGCTTCCGCCGCCCGGTTGATCAGACGTTCAGCCCGGGACAGGTTCCCCTGGGCGTCCTACAACACCGCGTTCATCTGAACTTCTGCCGCAACAATCCTGTCTTCATAGAATCAAGTCCCAGAACCTTCAGTCACCAGTGACCAGTTATCAGTGTTCGACGCAAAACCCGGTTTTTGCCATGTCATTGACAATCGCCTGGCGGCACGTCGCCGCCGGCTCGCTTCCAGAGACCGAGTTCTTCCAGATAGGAAAGGTGTTCCTGCAGACTTGAATTCGCAGGGTCAAAACCGTTGAAGAGGGGTGAGCGCTTCAGATCGTACACCTCGGTTTCCTTCAGCAGCTCCTCTGCTTCATCACATATCGTCAAGGCATGCTCTGCGCGCAGGACAGTCACTGACTGTGCCGCTTCGCGGCAGCGCTGGATTGTCTTGATAAGCGCCTGCCTTGACACCTCGCGGTCGAGGATACTCCAGGCCCGCTCCCGCCGGCGAACGCCGAACAGGATGGCGGTCAATTCCCTTAAGATTCGAGTGAACGCCAGGAGTCGCGAGAACTGCCCGCGAAGGTTCTCAACGTCCTCGAGTTCCAATTCGTTCGCCAGCTCATCCAAAAGACGCAGTTTCTCGTTACATCGGGCAATCGCCTTATCCTTTTCCTCGAGCAACGCCGGAATATTTTCGACCATTCCATCCAGCCGCGAAACGGCATCAGGATTGCAGCGGCCGCAATAGTCGGTCATGATATATTGCATTCGTCGCAGGCTCTCTGGAATATAGGAATGGGAAGTGATTGCCAGCCCGTTCACGAACATGGCACCGTTGATGATCTCGCTGCAACCTTTGACCACCGACACGATGGCGGGGCCGGCTTTCCGGCCGAAGCGTTCTTCCGCCCAGCCCTGGTAGAGGGTCTCGACCACTTTTTCCGGATCATGCGCCAGTTCGGCAGCCGCCGCAAAATTCAGATGCACAAATCTTCCGGTGCGGGGATGCACAGTCGCCGTGTCCAGCCGCCCGACAAAATGCTTTATCCCGTGCGCATCCGCATGAGTGATGCGTTCCTTCAGCCATTCAACTATGGTGCAGGGAAATTCGGTATACCCACGCTTCTCGTTGTAGAGATCGATCACGAGGGCCTTGCGCGGATGCTCGAACTGCTCGACGAACGGATGATGAGGGTTGAGGTAATGGTCGTCCCCGAACTGGCCGCGAAATGCAAGGATCATATCTTCAGGAAGCCTGCCCTGGAGCGGCATCCACCATTGGGGTTGCCGGCTCAGACGCCATCCCGAAAGGTAGGTACGCACCTCCAGTTCTTTCTGCCCGCGGGTGCATACGGCATTGTGCAGGTGTTCGACGGCGGTGAGGAGCCTCTCGGGATTCGTGATGTTCGCGCATCGTTCGCAACGGCACGCCCACAGGTCGCAGCGCCCCTCCGAAGGCATTGCGGTGAGCCGATCGAGCTCGGGCAGCGCTTCGAAAAGACATCGGCACTGATCTTCGAACCACGACCAGAACGCCTCCACAGCGGGACAAATTGGCCGCTCCCGGCGGTTGTCGTAGGACCTGTCGAACTCACTGCCGGGGCCGGCCGCGATCCCCTCGCCCAGCCACTCCGGATGCTCCTTGAGGAGACTGTCCGGATACTGGAGGATCGGCATGATCAACCCGGGTCTCATGCCTCGGCTGCTGATTGCTGAAACCACAGCGCGGATATGACAGACTACCGGATCGGGGTGCCCTTTGCTTTGCGGATCGGCAAGTTGCGAGACGTCCAGAATGTGAGCCATCGAACCTTCCCAGACAAGATAGGTGAGGGTCACTGCCTCGACGCCGGCAGAGGCGAACTGATCCAACGCCATAGACACCGCTTCCATCGGCTGGCTGTCGTACAGGATAAACTCAACATCGAAACGTTGTTCACTCATTTTTGGAACGCTCTGAATACTCTGGCAGTTTCAGGTGGATGTGGGAGCGGCTGCCCCTTGAGTTGTTGTCGACGAACGGGGACGACAGAACAATTCATTGTTCATGACCAATGGCCCAGGGCGGAGACATCAGATCGATGGCGCAGCCGTCGCGTGAACTGGCATAGGCCGCCAGCACGATCAGCAGCGTTCTACAAAACGGAATTACATGCACAGGCTTGCACCACGATGTTTTCATCATTCTCTTTTTGTTGTTAACGCCCATACCTCGACGCCATGCGCCGCGCATAGCCCGGAAACGTATTCGAGCTTCTGCTGTTCGGCGCCGAAAATATCGTAGTGCGTACTGATTAACGCAAGTACCGGCTGCTGCCCGGTCACGTCGCCGTAGTGCAGCGCCTGGCCGATGCCCTCGTGAAACTTGTTGCCCTTCAGCCAATCCAGTGATTTGTTAAGGCCGCTGGCCTCACTCAGGGAGCGGTGACGAATGCGCACTCGCGGTGATGATCGAAGCATCGAAGCGGTGGGGATCTCGAAGAGACCGTCAGAGCCATAGTCGCGCGAATTCGGTGGCGAGGTCGGCGAAGAACGTCACCGGCCAGAGCACGTACCTGAACACGCCCGGAAAGAAAAAGAGCAGGCCCATCATGATGAGGAGCCCGTGGCGTCCTGCCTCACGGTAGCGTAGGGCCAGCGGCTCTGGCAGGACGTGGAAGAGAACGTGCGAGCCGTCCAAGGGAGGGATCGGAATCAGGTTGAAGAACGCGAGCACCAGGTTGATGAGCACGCCATAATACGCTGCCTGAGCGGCCAGCGTCGTGGCACCGCCCAGGGGGCCGAGCGTGGTCTGGACCTTGAGTGCAATGGCCAAAGCGAACGTCGACAAGATCGCGAGACCGATGTTCGAAACGATGCCGGCCATGGAGACGCGAATGTCACCCCACACCGGGCTGCGATAGTTCGCTGGATTCACGGGTACCGGCTTCGCCCAACCGAATAGGAACCCGCTCCCGGTGAAGTGAAGTACCAGCGGCACGATCACGGACCCGATGGGGTCCAGGTGCGGCAAGGGGTTCAGCGTGATGCGACCGAGTCGGTCGGCTGTGTCGTCACCCTCCCGACGAGCCTGCCACGCGTGCGCGACTTCGTGCACGACGACCGAGGCGATGAGGACGACGATGAGGAGGACGGTTTCCATGGTGTGCTTA
>CAUZRT010000339.1:0-3754 GCA_963582235.1 Lentisphaeria bacterium | reverse complement strand
GCGCAAGCAGTACACGAACGTTGGCATTTACCGATCCGTTTTCCGGGCGTTGAAGCACACTCTCAGTGGCCGCGACGAAAAAACGATGATGAAACTTGTAGTCGACGCCGACAGCGACCGTGTTCTCGGCGTGCATATGGTCGGACCCGATGCCGGCGAGATCATCCAGGGTTTCGCGGTCGCCCTGCAATGCGGTGCGACCAAGGCCCGATTCGACGCCACCATCGGCGTGCACCCCACGGCCGCTGAAGAGTTTGTCACCCTACGTGAAAAAAGCACGGAGTGAGCTTGTCCCGGAACCCCAATATCCACGGCGCCAAATGTTCCGGTGACCTGGGTAAAACCCGGGGCTGGATCGATCGATTCGGCGATTATTTCCGTATTATTGTCGCCAACGTCCCGTTGCTGGATGTGCTGATTCGGCACGGCGTCCATGAGCTGCTCGACGGCATGTGGTCGGGGGCGCCGGGCCGGACACAGTCGGTCGCCGAATGCGCGGCAGCCGGCCGTTGGCAGGATAGCGGCGCGGCACACGCGACGGATCACGGAAATCCTGACGCTCGACGATTTCACACCAACTCAATGATCAGAGCAACTTTCGCGACGGCGAAAAATGGTGCGAGAGGGGGGACTCGAACCCCCACGCCTTGCGGCACAAGATCCTAAATCTTGCGTGTCTGCCAATTTCACCACTCTCGCAATGGGTATAAATTTAATGCTGATTGATTCGGCGGACAACCAAGATGGGTAACTTGCGGAACAAGAGGTATCTATGGCAACTCGCAGGAATAGCAGGAAGTCAGGCAAGTCGCAGCTCTCCAAGCTCTTGATCGACGAAGGCGAAGGCTGGAAATCCATCAAGGCGACGGAGCAGAAGAAGGTGTTCACGTTTTGCGAAGCCTACCGTAAATTCCTCAGTGCCGTCAAGACCGAACGCGAAGCCAATGACTACGGTGTCGAGCTGGCACGGGCCGACGGATTCAGGGACCTCGAGAGTATCATTGCCAAGAACGGCAAACTTCACGGCGGTGACAAGGTCTACCTGAGTGTCGGTGGCAAGACCCTGCTTCTCGCCCACATCGGGAAACGCCCGATCAGCGAGGGCATGCGCATTATTGGCGGCCACACCGACTCGCCGCGCCTCGATCTGAAGCCGCGACCGTTGTATGAAGACAGCGGCATGGCGCTCATGGACACGCACTATTATGGCGGCATCAAGAAGTACCAATGGGTGACGATCCCGCTGGCGCTCCACGGCGTCATCGTACGGAAAAACGGCGAGCACGTCAATGTCTGCATCGGCGAGGACCCGAACGACCCGGTCTTTACGATCACAGATCTGTTGCCGCATCTCGCCGGGAAACAGGCGGAAAAGAAGTTGCGCGAAGCCATCACCGGCGAAGCGCTGGACGTTCTCGTCGGCAGTATGCCCGCCGGCGCAAATAAAGAAAAGCCAGCCATCAAATTGAACGTGCTAAAGATTCTCCATGAACGATACGGAATCGACGAAAACGATTTGACAAGTGCCGAGCTCGAGATTGTGCCGGCCGGCCCGGCCCGGGATCTTGGCTTTGATCGCTCCATGATCCTGGCATACGGCCACGATGATCGCGTCTCTGCCTACACGGCAATGCGCGGGCTCCTGAATCTCGGCAAGACGCCGGACTACACGGCCCTTTGTCTCCTGTGTGATAAGGAAGAGATCGGCTCGGTCGGTGCCACCGGCATGAACAGCTTCCTGTTCGAAAACGCTATGGCCGAAATTGTCAACCTGCTGGTCGATGATTATAGTGAGATCGTGCTACGACGGTGCCTGCGAAATTCCAAGATGCTGTCCGCCGACGTCAATGCTCTGCATGATCCAAACTTTCCCAGCGTCAGTTCACCCAACAGGAACATGGCGGAGCTCAATAAGGGACTGGTGGTAACGAAGTATGTCGGCGCCCGCGGCAAGAGTGGCAGCAATGATGCCTCCGCCGAGTTCGTCGCGCAGGTACGGTCCATACTCGACAACGCCGGCGTTCACTGGCAGACCGGCGAGATCGGTAAAGTCGATGAAGGCGGCGGCGGCACGATCGCCCACATGCTGGCCCGCTATGAAATGGACGTCGTCGACTGCGGCGTCGGGGTGCTGAGTATGCACGCGCCATGGGAAGTCGCAGGCAAGCTCGACGTTTACATGGCTTACAAAGGCTACTGCGCCTTCTATGCCTCGAAGTGAGGAATGCAGGATTCGGGATTGGAAACTGGTAACTTGTTGGAGCAGAGCGGAAATCCGCCTCAGGCGGAAAACTGGATACTGGATACTGGATACGGGCAACCGAACACTGGACACTGGACACTGGATGCAGAACACTGAGGATTGGGAATTGGCGCTAACCCATTGAAGTCCAGTCCAGCGGGAGCGAAGTCGGGGGAGCGGGAATTAGGGATTGGGGACCGACCTCGCTCCTCCAAAGTGACGACTGCAATCAACGGGGTCTCCCAACATCGTATGGCGAAATATCTAAAACCAGAATCCAAGTCTCCGATGCGTCTTTGCGATCTTGTCACTGGCCTGGCGGCGGCATGACGGCCTCCGCATACTCGTCGAGAAATTCGAGGTCCGTAATGGCTTGCGCGACCAACCCGTGAGCCCTGAAGTTCCAGTGCCGATCTTTCGCATGCTCGAAACGACGGCCGTGTTTTCCAAATCCGCAAGGAATATCGACTCGATGTCGATGACGCTATGGCCTCGCACCTGGGCAGCGGTCATGAAATAATTGCGCATCTGATCGAAATAGCTGCCCCGGGCTACCGCAAGTGTCGTGGGATCGTACATGTCGCGGCGTATCCCGCAAACGACGAACAGGATTCTGTCCGCCGGTAAACTGGACTTGGCTGGCAAGAGATCGAAAAAGGCATCGACGACACGCCTGGACATTACAATGCGCTCGCGATCGTCGTCCGCCGGCGCCAGGGCGCCCCGTAGCGTTCCTCGCTCTCCTGTCGCCAGCCTGATCTTCGCAGGCAGCCGCAAGAAGTCGCAATTCAGCAGCAGATACAATGCAAGACGTGAATACCCGACAAGATTACGGAGGATGCGGCGGCGGGAGACGGAGTGTACTTTGTCGACACGAATCAGTTTCAGGTCACCGGCCGGCCACTCTCAAAATATCGTCTGCCCACACCGGTGCCGGTAGCGAATCAAGCTCTCATCAAAACCATTGTCAACGACGGGATCACCAATCTTTCGGGCTCGAACACCGTCTCTGACGTAATCGGTATAACCCAGATAACCGCTCAGCGGTGTCCCGGACATGCCAAAACTGTACACCCGCAGCCGATTCGCGAATGACTCGCTGAGACGGCTGTGAGCTGACTCGAGGTACGGTACCATGACAGCTTCCATATAACTGTCACTGATGACCGCCAGCAATGGACGGGCGGCTGCAGGATCGTATGTCTGGTCGTTGATGAATGCATGATTGGCGACAGACTCGGTAAATTACTGGATGTTGGCTATTTTTTTTAAAATTTTCAGTTTTCGCTATTTTTGTGGCTTTATTCGCACTTGCGTTGTATTGGTACCGCAACTGGATAGGGACCGGTGGGTATCCGGCAAAGCGTAGTTTGCAGGATTTGTGTCGCTACACGGGCGATGGAACTTATGAGTCATGCGCGGTTGCTTGAAAACTGGCGGATTTTCGATGGAGAGATTGAGACGCGCGCACGTCACATGCGGCGACGTGATATTCCCGAGTTTGTAAAGGGC
>CAUZRT010000338.1:0-3757 GCA_963582235.1 Lentisphaeria bacterium | reverse complement strand
GTCCCGGTCCGGTTGCGTGAAACCCCACGGGGTTTATCCCCGTGGGGAATGAGATTCGACACGCCCATAACCCAGCTGAAGGCGAAGGAGGGCGGCTCCGCAAACGATAATTCTACCCAATCGTATTCACCACGGGGATGAACTCCGTGGTGTCCTATGTAGCAATCGATCCGAAATCACTGTGTCTGAAACGCATCGATCAACTCGCGGATTCGACTGCCGGTGAGGCCGCGGCCGGGGTGAATGATGAGACGATAGCGAAACACCGTGGTATCGCCGCCGGCGATAGTCATTGACTCGTCGATGGATTCATCGCCATTGAAATCATGGATGCCGAAGGGATTGGCGGTGAATAGACCGTACCCTCGCACATGCCAATGGGTGGGATGCCGTGGATTACCGCAATGATCGACGACCGTAAAGCCCCATTCCTCACCGCTGGCCAGCGGTCCGGAATAGTCGACCCAGGCCGCGCGTTGTCCCCAGGTGACTTCTTCGCCTTCGCCGTTTTCGTAAATCTGCCCCGCGGAATTCTCGATGCGGCCGGCAGCGGATGCATTCATTGTTGTCGGTACCCGGATTGAGATGAGTCCGCCTTCCTTCGTATCGCCGAATGTGACGTCGCCATGAACGGCGCGGAACTCAGAGCAATGATCCATTATGCGGTTGGCGCCGTCGGCCTGAATCCGAATTGTCCGCTGCTCCTCGAGGAGCGGCTGAGCGGCCGGGCCGAACCAGTCGACGATGCCGCTGATAATGCCGATATCGCCGACGACTTCGACGGCGGGGGCCGACCGCTGCAACATGGCACCGTGGTTTGTCTCTTCCGTCCACAGATCGTAGCCGTTCACAAGACCATGGGCAACACAAATGCCGCGATGATGATAATGGTCGTGATCTTCGCCGTCGACTGTTTCCATGGGATAGATCCGTGTAAGCCTCTGGCCGTCGGCTGTCTGGACGGGAGAGAAGAATGGGCGGCAAACGGCATGGGAGTATCGGTACTCCGTGAACAGGTTACCGTCGATCCCGACGATAACCTTCGCATTGCTTAAGTCGAGCTTCAGATCAATCATCTAAACGACTTCCTTGTTGCTATTACTAAGATCAGACAAATCTATTTAACCAATCGGCCGCATTCGGCCGCTAAGGTCTGGGTTTGCAAATACATTGTAGTTTGATTCCGTCGATGGCAAATGCCGAATCTCCTGTCAGGGCAGTTAACGTTTTCTCTCAAGTCTGGAGATGCGGTCATCCTTGACCGCCGATTCACATATTCGCTTCCTCAGAAACTCGGATTGTCCGTTCCGGCATCGGTTGCACGGATCGATCGATTGTAGCACAGGCTTCCAGCCTGTGCTACTTTGGGCTGTTCGGCTACCAATGCAAGCTTTCCGCCTCGTCGGCAACCACGAAGGCCCCACCTTGACGAAGCCGGTGACCGGTTCTATGATACTCACCTCATAGAGCCGTTCCTTACCACGATACAGACATCATCATGATTGTTGCCGACAAACCCACACCCTATCCTAGCGGCCGGCAGCGCCATCGGTTCACTGTCGATGCCGTCTATCGGATGCCCGAGACCGGCATCATCCGCGCCGACCAGCGCCTGGAACTGATCGAAGGAGAGCTCATCAGACATTCGGTCACATCATCGGTAATGTATTGCGATGGCAAATACGCGTCAAGGCTGGCGTTTTGTTGCTACGCCGCCGGGATACGCACGTATGCGAAACGGGACGATGTTGCCCTGCCCCTCTGTTAACCCCATCGGTCTTCCGACGCCTATTCCAAATATTTTGGATTGGGTGCCGTCATTGCTGTCGCCATTTTTTAAATTTTCTCTTGCAATCCTGGATGGAATTTCGTATACCTCAATACAATCTCCAGGCGAGATGGAAATTTCGCGCCGCGTGCGTCTCGTTATTGAATTTGAAGGACCTGTGCGGAACGCTGAATGCCCCCACGATATCCCATCAGAACAACGGGCCTTTGGCTGAAACCAAGACAGGGTGGTGCTCATGAATGCGAATCGAGCTCAGGGAGATCAACCTATCGCCGCGGTTTGGCGGGTCATGTGTCTGTCGATACTGATCGGTGTCTTTTGCGGTTCGGCGGCTTACAGAAACAACATTCAGGGATCAAACGTAACGACCGGGAAACAGGACATGGGTGCGGATACGACGCTGGTGCAGTTCGACGTGGCGTGGGAGAACTCATGGCGGAGTTCGACCAACCTCGATGCAGCGTGGTTGTTTGTCAAGTTCCGCAATCCGACGATGACCGGAGGCTGGGCGCACGCAACGCTGAGTGCGACATCAGCGGACCACACGGCGCCCGCAGGGTCCACAATCAAGGCCGCACTGGACAGTATACGGGGGTGTTCATTTTTCGTAGTGCCAACGGCGCGGGCAGCGTCAACTTTCCCGGGGTTAGGTTGAAGTGGTCCTACGGCAGCGACGGTGTCGGCGATAACGACTTGATCGATGTCTGGGTGTTCGCCATCGAGATGGTGCTGGTGCCGGAGGGGGCTTTCGCGGCGGGCAGTGGCGGCAGTGAGATTTTGCCCTTTACATTGACGACAATCAATACCGTTGACGCGACCGTGGCGCCGAGTGGCAGCGGTTCATTGGGCGGGCAGGCGGGCGGTTATCCAACGGGGCAGACGGTGCCGGGCAACGCATCGTGGCCAAACGGTTTCAGTACCTTTTACTGCATGAAATACGAAATCAGCCAGGGGCAGTACGCGGATTTTCTCAATTCACTGACGACAGCGCAGGCGGGAAATCGATTCCCCAATCGGTACGGCAACAAGCGGCACACCATTCGCGGAGGCTACCCATATTTTACTGCCTCGGTGCCGGACCGGGCCTGTAACTTTATAAGTTGGACGGACAGCGTTGCCTATGCGGACTGGAGCGGCTTGCGGCCGATGACCGAGTTGGAGTACGAGAAGGCGTGCCGCGGCACGAAAGCGCCGGTGGCCAATGAGTATGCCTGGGGGACGACCAGCATTTACGGCGCCCACTATACATTGATCAATGACGGCACGCCGATGGCGCAGATCAGTGACATGGGGATAGGGGTCGGCAATGCATCATATTGTCCTACTACTGACGGTAGTTTCAATGGTCAGTTGCGTTGCGGGATCTTTGCGGCCAGTGATACGGCCCCGGACCGGGTTGAAACCGGCGCTAGTTTCTACGGTATCATGGAACTGAGCGGTAATCTGTGTGAGCGTCCGGTTACGATCGGCAATGCCACCGGTCGCGCGTTTACGGGCCTGCATGGGGATGGATTATTGACAGCCGTGGGGTCAGCTGACGTTGTCGCTTGGCCGGCGGATAATGCGAGCGGCGCAGGTTTCCGTGGCGGCCACTGGTACGGCGATGTGAGTAACCCCCGCTCGTCCGACCGCGCCGCCGCCGCGGACTCCATCCCGAACCGGGGCGGCTACGACGGTTTTCGTTGTGTTCGGTCGGGGCCCGTGCCGTTCATCGGATTAAGCGAGACCATTCCGTCGCAGGCCCCGTTTACCGGTGGTGATGCGGACGGGTATGACAAGTTTGCTGCGCCGATCATCACGCTGAACGAGATCATAATCGAGTTCGCATGTCCCGATGTCGTTCAGAGTCTGTGCGACGATTTTAGTTCCGGTGCTTTCAGGGTCTTCTCCGTGGCCTATCTGCGCGACGAAATCCGCCTGCACATCGAGGCCGCTGCCTCGGCTAGTTGCACCCCGACCGAGATCGAT
>CAUZRT010000337.1:0-3767 GCA_963582235.1 Lentisphaeria bacterium | reverse complement strand
GGAAAATAACCATGCAAGTGTCTCCTTTCACTCACTCTGGTACGCAAATTGCCTGCCATTCATTTAGTAATTTATGGTTTTGAAACTGACTCTAACATGTTGGTAACTTTACTGGACATGGTAGGTCCCTGATGAATTCTGTCGAGAGTCCAGAGCCAGAAAGATCGGCATCGATAGATTCTGGCTCTCCACTCTTGACTCTTGGCTGCGGCCGATAGGCCGCTGTAGGCCGGCTTGCTCGGAACACACCGGCTTTCATGGAATTATACGCAGCCGCTGCAAATTGCGAAGCCTTCATTCTGGCGGCCCCGGTGGAGAATTCAATCTTCACTCGATAAAAAGAGTGCTGATGTTGAAGCCACGCAAAGCTTGCACGCTTTTGAATGGCAAGTCCGTTCGCACGAAACGCCGCCGGAGCCGAACACATGGCCGACACGAAACTACGAATTCTGGTCATCGGCGCACATCCCGACGATTGTGACATCAAAGCCGGCGGCGTGGCGGCCCTGTATCGCCAAGACGGTCACGAGGTCCGTTTTGTCAGCTTGACTAATGGCGAGTCGGGACATCACCGCCTCTCCGGTGAAAAGTTGGCGACGATTCGTCGCCAGGAAGCGGCGGCTGCCGGAAAGGTGATCGGTATCCAGTACGACGTCCTGAACAATCAGGACGGTTATCTCCTGCCGTCGCTTCCAGCCCGACTCGAGATCATCGCGCTGATCCGCCGTTGCCGGCCCGACCTGATCTTGACGCACCGGCCGAACGATTATCATCCCGATCATCGTTACACGTCACAGTTGGTCTGTGACGCCGCCTACATGGTGACCGTGCCGCCGGTCGTTCCCGAAGTTCCCGCATTGCGAGAGGATCCCGTCATTGCCTATTTCTCTGACGGGTTCACGCGGCCCTACCCGTTCTCGCCGACGGTTGTCGTGGATATCGAGCCGGTCATCGAGTGGGTCGTCGACATGCTTGACTGTTACAAGTCGCAGTTTTACGAATGGCTGCCGTACAACCGCCGGCAGGAAGAGGTCGTTCCTGCGGACACCGCCGCTCGACGCCGTTGGCTCGGGGAACAATTCCGGGCGCAGATCAAACCGCTGGCTGAAAAGTACCGCGAGCAACTGATCCACATTTACGGAGAACAGCAGGGCCGTCCCATCAGATACATCGAGGCCTTTGAGCCGTGCGAGTACGGATCGCCGCTAACCGAGCAGAAGCGGCGTCAGCTCTTTCCCTTTCTTCCTTAACCAGGCACACAATTCCAACTGCGTAGGCAGGTTGTCTCAACGAGCGCAAATGCTTCCATCGGCGACGATCGGATTCATGCCGCAGACTCCCGAATTCAACGTAGCGAGGCAACGTCAAACAACAAGACCGGCCAGTTGCCTGGCGCGGATACGCGTTTCAATCGACTTCAAAATCTCGTAGTCGCTCTTATACGATGATTCGAAGGCCGGCCGCAGAGAAATGGGAATGTCGTCCATGCGGTAGACGGTGCCAGGCGTGTTGATGCCGTAAGTGGCCGTCGTAAAGGCCACCGTGGCCGTTTTGGCCGTTTCGCTCAGTTTCGGATCGAGCACAATCGACGGGATGTTCGCTAGGTGCTCGCGGGCCGGCTGGTTGAAGTTCGACATCGGATCGGCGGCGATGATCAGGGCGGCATCGGCTTCACCCCGGGCCAAAACGTCGGACGTCGTGAATTCGCCCGGATTGAATCGCGGATATCCGCGTCCCAGATTCACACCGAACGGAAAACCGGTTGTCCAGGAGACAACGTTGTCAGCCCCGGTAACGTTTCCGTGGCCGCGCATTGGTTTAGCGGCCCAGCGGGTGTGGTGGTTCATGTCGCGCGCCAGTGCCAGAACAGCTTCGCTGTTGATGTGCTTGCCGCGAGTCATCGTCAGCCCCATGCCGAACAGAATCACCCCGAACCGTGCCCGCTTCATCCGGTCCATCAGGTCGCTCAGTCTCTCCAGCGGGATGCCGGTTTTCTCTTCAACACTCGCATCGACTTCGATTCCCTTGGCCAGCCCGCGCAGCGCCCAGGCCAGCTCGAAATCGGAGCGCGGCTTGATCTGCAGAAAAATATCGACGGCCTTGACGCTTTTCGTCTTGCGAACGTCGATCAACACTGCGGTGCGGTCTTTGCGGCCACCCGGGATGAATTCGCCTTTCGGCATCAGACTGTACTTGGTGAAGTGTCGCGGGTGACTTTCGGCCGGATTTCCGCCCCAAAAAATGAGGAAATCGGCTCGGTTTTTGATCTCGCCCAGCGAGCAGGTCACCTCGCCGACACCCTGAAACGCCATCCCAGATGGCCCGTGACAGACCGACGTTGTGGTATCGATCGTCCCGCCGATCCAGTCGGTAATCGCCACAGCGACCCGTTGTGCCTCGCACGTTGTATCCGAGAGACCATACGTGATCGGGTATTTTGCGGCGAGCAGAATTTCAGCAGCGCGGTCGAAAGCCTCATCATACGTGGCCGGTCGACCTTCGATCGTCGCATCCGGGCGGTCTTCAATGTGGTGGTTGAAGAACCAGGCCTTGCCCAGCACGCAGGCGTTCTTGGCCTTGGTGATGCGGCCCCCCTCGACCGTCAACTGCATGTCGTCACAGACACAGCCGCAGAAGGTGCAGGTGGCGTCGTTAATGATTTTCAGCCGACCGTGACTGTCAGTCACAGGTCGCTCGGCCGTTGGCACTAAATTTTCCTCATCAGCGGTTTGCATGCCTTAAACCCTACTGACCTACGGCCATGACGTCAAACTGTAAATCATTCGGGCCATTGTTGGGTCCGCAAGTTTTTCTGGCATTCTGAACCCGGGTAGCCCAACCGACTTGCGGTCAGCTGTAGGTCATGCATCCGTGCATGACCTTCGGGGCGAGGTTTGGTAGGCTGATGGCATGCCGCGTTATCGTCGTGCTGTGGTGCCGGGGGCACGTTCTTCTTCACGGCGGTGACTGACCGTCGCAGACCGCTCTGCGCCGATCCGTGGTCGCGGCGAATGCTCGGCAGCGTGATTCGGCGTTGCCTGCTTCGCTCCGCCGCGAACGCTTCAATGGAGCATTCGACTGGTGAATAGTGACGGCGAAAGTCATGCACGGGGTGCCTGACCTTATAGTTTCCCCCAAGAGTGTTTGATTGCCCGCAGTCATCGGGAACGGGACATTGTCTTGCTCCCGGCGGACGATGACTGCTCGCGAGGCAATCAACCTCGCTTTTGCGATGCTCATCGCATTTTCCGGTGGACACACACCGATGTTTCAGCCACGCTGAAGAAGGCACGCATCGCCTCGCTACGAATGCCTGACCTGATCGGTCCGACGATTGAACGTAGAGTTTCGAGCGAGGTGATGCGCTTTGGAAATTCAACGAATCACTCAGATGCCGGCGTCTCGACCTATAAGGTTTTCGCCCTTTCCGAAGCATGCGTGCTTTCCAAAACCGTTTCCAGCATAACCGAGGTCTTCATGAACAAACAGAGTCAACAGACCAATACGCTCCAGGAACTCTCCGACGCCGTTGTCGTGGGAATTGACTGGGCAGACGCCGAGCACGTCGTCTGCCTGATCGAGCAGGACGGCCGTTCGCGGATCGAGACCTTGCAGCAATCGCCGGAGGCCATCGACGAATGGGTGGCCGAACTGGGATGGCGCTTTCCCGGACAAACGATCACCGTCGCCCTCGAACAGAGCCAAGGGGCCTTGTTTCATGCCCTGATGAAGTACGAGCTTCTTGTGCTGTCTCCGATCAATCCCAA
>CAUZRT010000336.1:0-3781 GCA_963582235.1 Lentisphaeria bacterium | reverse complement strand
AATTTACTGAGGTTTCTCATCACCCATCTGCGCGTATTGGGTTACGGCCATTTTTGCCATTTCAACGTGCACCTGAAACAATTAGTTACCCGACATTCACTTGTCGAGTCACCTAATTCGTTGCCTTTTTCAAGAGAGGGACGAGCTCGGACGACGTGAACCAGTCCCTCTCCTCGGGGATCCTGATGACGTGCCGCGTCCTAACATCGTGCTGCGGGTACCGCTGGTTGAACGCGATCAGCTGCCCTTTTACATTCACCAGGTGAGCGCCGTCCTGAACGCCTTCCTCGATGATAAACGGCTTCGACCATCTTTGCCCGTCCCGGCTGAACCGCACGCAGCTGAAGTTGGTGGCCATCGCTGGCACATACTGCCTGTAGGTCAGCGCCCAGGTTTCGCCGATACGGTAGAAATGCGGTTGCCGGCCGATGTCACCGATCGGGTTTCCGGCGGACCACTTCACGCCGTCCGCGGAACGCGAGAAGTAGAAGCCGTCGAATCCACCATTCTCGGACGTGTCGCTGCGAATCGCGGCCAGGAAACTGCCCGGCCCGAGCTCCACCAGCGCTACCTCCGTCATCGATCGGTTCCGGTCCGTCGCGGCCGGGAAGGCGATCGGATCGCCCCAGGACTTTCCGAGATCCTCACTCCAGATGACGAGGGCGTCCCCGTCCGCGGCGCCGTCCCAGGCGTACGCGCAGACCGCCCACCGCCCGTCCAACACTTCGTACAGGGGCCCCAGACCCATGGCTTGTGGCGGGATCGGATCGGGAGGGGCGTAAAGTTGGACCAAGTGCGGCCCTCGTCGGTGCTGTGGATCCATCCGTGGCCCCGGTCTTCGGTGTGAAAGACGATCACCAAGTTCCCATTGGAGAGCGCCGACAGGTGCCCTGTCGGCCAGTCCAGCGAGGCAATGATGTCCCAGTTGAGTCCCAGATCGGAACTCATCGCAACGATGGAGCCGTCCGCAGCGGAGGAAAGCATCAGGATCGTGTCGCCGGGCCCCTCTATCCAACATCCGCCCTTCGTGCCAGGCGGAAACGCGGGCGGGGACGGCCCGGCGCCCATCGCGGTTCCGGCATAGGCGAAAAAGAACAGGGCCAGCGCAATGCGCATCAGATTCAGCATGATCTTACTCCGAAGGAACACCGGTCCATGGCATCACGGTCAGCGCCAGGTCTCAGCGCGATACAATACCTCGAATGATCGTTATTGTAGTCCCACTACATACACCCGATGCACCAAATGACCGGTTCTTTGTCAAGGAACTCTTGTCGTCCAGTACACTACCGGCTCACGGCACTCCCAACGTGACATGAAGATGTCGGGATTAGTCAGTCGACTCCTTCAGTTTGTACGTATACATGACGACCGTCGGGCAAAGCATGACGAGGATAATGGTTTTGGTTCACTGACAAGGAGGCTCATGCCGTGCCAGTCGTGAGAATCGTTAATCTTCCGCTGCACACCTCACAACCACCCGCACTGCCTTTTCCTTGGCCGCATCACCAAACACCACGAACGCTTCACCAATATCATCCAGCGCAAACAAATGCGTACACAATGGCTCCAGTCGGATCCTCCCGCGCGAAATCAATGAAATCACCTCGTCCCACACGCCGGGGGAATCGAACGATGCTCGGATATCAAGCTCCTTCACGAGGAATCGGCTCATGACAAACGTTTCGCTTTTGGCAGACAATCCCGACACTACGATGACGCCGCCGCGCCTGACCATTTGAATCGCATCATCCAGAATCCCGTCCTTGCCTGCTGTAATGATCACACGGTCCACGCCGACGCCGCCGGTCAGGTCTCGTATTTTCTGCACATAGCCATCTTCCGCCGCATTGATCGTTACGTCGGCGCCAAACTCCTTGGCCAGGTTCAGGCGAAAGTCCATTAAATCGGTTGCGATCAGTTTGGCAGGTTCGTGTAGTTTGACACACTGCGTGGCGACCAACCCAATCGCACCCATGCCAAGAATCGCCACATTCTCCACCAGCTGAACCCCGGCCCGCCGCACCGCCCAGTACGCCACACACGCTGGTTCAATCACCGGCGCCACGTCAAAGGAAATATTATCCGCCAGCCGATACGCCGCCTGGCAGGGTATGGAAATATATTCCGCAAAGGCCCCTCCCCATTCGTGTCGAGGCTTTGACAGACAAATGCTGTAGCGTCCGATCCGGCAATTCTTGCAGGTTCCGCACCCGATCATTCCAATCGGCGCCACCACACGGTCTCCGACGACGACATTTTTCACCGCTTCGCCGACCTGCACCACCTCACCGCAGAACTCATGGCCGATCGCTTTCGGGAAGTTTACCTCGTGCCCGCCGCTCCAACCCCTGGCAGTCCCTGAAAACAGGTCGTAATCCGAGCTGCAAATGGAACAAGTACCGACCTTGATCAGAATGTATTCCGGCGGAACCGTCGGCGTGGGCACCTGGTCAACCCTGATATCCTCATATCCATGAAGAAACACGGCCTTCATATTACCATTCGTGACTCGTGTCATAATTGGTTAAATTCCCGTACATAACTAAGGTCAGGATTCAGGTTTCCATGTTCAGTCTTGTTATTCGCCAGGGGTATCGTCTATCAATCCGGTCCCCGTATGCGTGACGCCGCGGTGTGAAGTTGAAGCCCGAATCTTGAACACTGAAACCTAGACCGCGTCAAACTCCGAACATCTGCGCACCGTGCGCAGATGCCACAACCCAAGACTCTAACCTCTTTCAGTTTGACTAGTAACAGCGTGCGTTATGAAACGTATCTTGACAAGAAGTTTAGCCCCGTCGTGTAAAACTCATCCAAGCGATCTTCGACGGTATGAGGCTCGACGTCGATGAAACCTTTGTAGCCGTCTTTAATCAGGTTACCGATCAATCCCACCAGGTCCATTTCTCCCTCGCCCACCGGTACCGTCACGTACCTGGACGCATTGGTCCCGATGAGTTTCCTCGCTGTTTCAGCGCGACGGTGATAATCCACAGTCCCATCGTATTTCACCACATCCTTTAGATGAATAAAACGAACATGTTCCTTGAGAAGTTCATAGGCGTAGGGATACGCCTGCTCACCCATGGATTGCAGGTTGCCCGGGTCAAATTGAAACTTGAACGACGGCGTCCCAACCCCCTCGATGAGCCGGAGAATACCTTCTGCCGACGTCGTGATCTCATCGCCCACATTTGCACTGCACGTATTTTCAACGACGATGGTGAGCTCGGAGTCCGCAGCTGCATCAAAACATGAGGCATAATTTGTCTTGCAGTCCGCAATAGCCGCCTCTTCAGTCCGCGAAGCATTTTGCCCAAAGTTACACGCTACCAAGGCAGCGCCGAATCGCCCCGCAATCGTGATCGCCTCGCTCAGTTGAACCCGCTCTTTTTCGATCTCCGCCGCACTGTTGGGTCGATTCAATTGCGTTAGCGAATGCACACACGAAACGTGAACGTTATACCGCTCGATCAGCGTCTCGATCGTTGCCACATCGTCCTTGTCAAAATTCCAACAGTAAACGAGATGGACAAAATCGCAGCCGAAACTCTTGACTTTCGCAAAGATGCTATCCAAGGACAACAGATACTTCTCAGACTGCAGGTTGGATGGCGCCCATTCGGTCGCAAAGATCGATGGTACAATGCTGCTCATACCCAATGGCTCTCAATTCACGTTACCGGTCGTGCAACGAAGCCGTCAACGCCAACGCCTTGGCACACCGACCTATGATCGCATATAGGTCATTTCCGTGCCACCCTTCGTTGCACGCTGC
>CAUZRT010000335.1:0-3789 GCA_963582235.1 Lentisphaeria bacterium | reverse complement strand
GAAATCGGACGCTGCAATCGCCAAGTTTTTGTCACTCATAAGCCGCCCGTGGAGCGCGCGGTTCAGGTGCTCCCGAGAAACTTGATTCATGCTGTCCGTCGAAATGATAATTGCAATCGGTCGTATTATCAGCATCACGTGATCCGTCAACCGACGGATTGGCACGTCACGTGAGTCCCGTTCCACGTGACAAAGTGGTCACGGGATGGAACGTGATCCGTTCCCCGACGGATGGCAGGGGCAGCTACATCGGCGTCCGGCTACCAACAAAAGTTTTCTGCCACGGCGGACGTGAGTCCCGTTGGGACGGGACAACGTCCCTCACGGGATCAGCCTGTGGCTGACAATTTGTAATAACCGCATCGCAGCGCGAGGCGGCGGCCATAGGGTTGAGCCAACGATGTGTTCCCGAGCAACTCAGGTAAAAATCTCGAATTGTTCGACAATCAAGCTGCACCGGTCAGGGCCACGGACTGGTCGTTCGATTGCTTGGCGAGCCTTATTCCACCGGTCTCCCTCCGTCCTGCCTTGATGCACGATCCGTGTGCCGGATTTCTTTTCAAATTTATCCATTTTGGACTTGCAATTCGGAACGGAATTTTGTATACCACACCAGTGGTGGTTGGAAAACGGCAAAAAAAATCCGCCTTTTGGTGATACACTTCATGCCCGTCGTCTTCGGCTGCCGGGCAATAACCACAGGAGCTGTTTCCCATAATGCGCGAATAAATGAGGAGTTGATAGATTAATGAGAATCAGAAAGACTTCTTCGACAATGGTTTTCCTGTTAATGGTTGGAATGAGCGTTTCGGTCTCAGCGCAGCCCTGTCCCGATTCGGATGGCGTCTGCGAGTTCAACACGGCCCTGGAGGACGCCGACCAGCGAACCGCTTCATTCTTCAGTATTCAGTTGCGCCGCATATCCGGGACCGATTATGAAATCCATCTCTTTGACCGGACGTTTGATAACAATGCGTTCGGAAGAATCACGGTTACGGATTGCGACACCGGCGCCGTCATCATCGACAAGCGCTACCCGGCTTCGCCCGGTCCGTTTGTTGGTGATTTCAATAATCCCGGGTTCTTCTCCGAAGCTCTGACCATTCCTGCGGCGCGGTTTTCGGTTTTCATGGAGTCGAGTGAATTCAGCACGTCATCCATCTTTTTTGGCGACGACCGACTGGCCATCGGCAATCCGCCGACGAGCCAGATTCAAAACGAGACGCGTTGTTTTGAATGCACTCCCTGTTCGGAAATAGAGGCGCAAGTTTTCGATGCCCTATGTGGCGTACTCACCGAATTGCTGCCGACATCGATTCAAGAAATTCTGGATATCGCAGCTGGGATTACTGATACTGCATTGGATGGCGTTGAGATTTGTGACGCCAGCAAGCAGGAATGTCGTGATCGCATCGTTAATAAAATAATTAAGGATGATGACATTCCGGAGGGGCTTCCCGGTTGGCTTGTTGTAAAGATAATGGAATTTCAGAATCAGCCGCCAACGAATCCACCAATAGTGATTACCAGATGGCTGTATGCAGGTATGACCGTTTACTATATTCCGCCCTACTGCTGCGATATATTCAGCGAGCTTTACAATGAAGTTGGCGATCTTCTTTGCGCGCCCAGTGGCGGAATTACCGGTCTTGGCGACGGGAAGTGTCCCGACTTCTTTGACCTGAGAACGGATGGAGAGACAGTGTGGCATGATAATCGCGAATAGTTGAGAGCATGTTAGTCAAATGCGATGGGGCAACCTGTCCCTCCCAAAAATTTCATATCCAGCCGGGTTCGCGTCAATAGTCAAACGGCAAATTCTGGGTGATTTCTTGACGGTTCAGGAGAGACAGTTGTCAGTATTGAAGGCGACTTTTCTATTTCGCTACCCACCCTCTCCGCGTGGCCCATGATCCGCATGGCTGCTGCTGACTGACGGGACTATTGTGATCGGTCGGCGGCGCTGGGCACCATCTGCGTCTGGTTCGGCTGTCTCCCGCTCATGGCAAGCCATTGCGCGATCCGGCGGTGAACCGCAGCTATAGCACCAGCGAGCCTTTCCTGAACCCGTCGAATATTGAAGAATGGCTACCCCGCCAGGATTCGAACCTGGAATTAGCAAAATATTGCAACCGTGCGTAGTTACGTACCTTCCAATTTCGCTGTGACTCAATTATGACGACATAATTATTCATAGTATACCGTGTCGTTGTCACAGTCAAGTCACAATGCCAAAAAAAAGAGTCGCCCCGGTGTTACCCGAGACGGCCGTGTGATCTTCCCGTCGGTTGTCCGTCATCCGCCCGGTAGTAGTGGTGACCGCCGGAGCCTTTTATGCCCGCTCGCAGGAGTAGCCGCAGTTCGGGCACTTGCATACCTTCTTTCGCAGAACGAGCAAAAAGACAATCTTGTTCTTGCGAACGCATCAAACTTATCGGTAATGGCTTACACATCGTGTCCAGTCTCGGGTTCATCAAGAATCAGAAAGGTATCATACAAATTTTGTCCAGCGAATGGCAGAACATGCACATCGGCTCATATGTGTCGGGGTCAAATCGGATATTTTTGTGGTTAGTGTCTCTTGCGAAAATTTCCGGGTGATGCTATACTTTAGACTGGGGTGTGTTTAATAGCGTGTCGTTGCATCTCCTGTCGAAGCCGGTTTACAACTCTTCCCTGCCCCCCTGCAGGTGGGGAATAGCCCCCATATGATCAACAATCGACAACTCGATATTCTGCGCCTCGGAGGCGTGTCTGCCGTATGGCTGGCAATGGCCGTCGCCATTTCGACGACCCGGGCTGACGGCATTCAGGATGAGATTGCCGGGCATCTCGAGCGCATCGACTATTACGAGCGGGCTCTCAACGAACAGCGGGAAGCCGCTGCTGATTGTCGTGATAAGGGCGTCGACGCACATCGCGACTATCAGGAAGCCGTTGACCACGACGATGCCGAAAACGCCGAAGCCCTGCAGGTACGGATAGCCACCTTTAACGGGCTGGCTCGACTCTATCTCGGCAAAATGCTGGGAAATATGCAGACGCTGGCCGCGGAGAACGACCAGCTTGGGCAGAAGTACGAGAAGACCGAAGAATTTCAGGAAGCGGCAAATCGCTTTACGGTGCAGGCGCAGTTGTGGGAAGCGGTCGCCGAGTCGGCGGGCAGTCAGGCGGACGAGACGTTCGCTGCGGATAAGTTCAGCGCCGCCGCCGGTTTCTACGAAAAGTGCTCGGGCAATTGGAGCAATGCCCGGACCGGCTTTCAGAACACTCTGCGTTGCGTGAAACGGTTGGGCGGCGAGGCGCGAACAATGGCAATCAAGGACAGCATGACCGCCTGCGCGAACAGAGCATTCGGCGCTCTTGAATCTGCCAGAGACGCATTCTTCGATGCCTACCGAATGCATCAGGAAAATGCGGAAGCCGGCGATCTGGATATCTTCAGCAAGCGCATTGGCGATGAGTGGCATCTCACGGCCAAAGCCCAGCAGAACTATGAGCGTCTTTGCCGCCAGGTCCACGATCTCGAGCGCCAACGAAAATGGAGGAGATAGGGATTTTGCGAATCGGCAGGGCAAGCGTCAGATCCCCTATACCGTCATTTCGCTTAGTGTAAGTGCCGCCTTCAGGATCGGCTACACGTTGCCATTGGCGGATGTAGGGCATCTTTCCGGCAACTCGTATCCACGGCTTGAAAGTATATACGGCTTCCAAGTGGGTGAGTTGCTTTCTCTCGTATCAGATTCGATGGGTTATCGAGCGTCCTGCTACCGGACAAGAGATTATCTG
>CAUZRT010000334.1:0-3808 GCA_963582235.1 Lentisphaeria bacterium | reverse complement strand
CTCGAGCCATTCGTCGCCGGTCGCCCGGGTTTCAGCCTGGCGGAACTTAGTGCGGTCGCCATGGCCGGCTGCCTGACGATCAGCGGCACCCGCAATGCGGATGCCCGGGAATGGTACGGACAACAGGAAATGCCTTTGTTCACGTGGTCCAGCCTGGCCGGTGGTTTCTTTTCTGACCGCGTCACCCGAGAAAATATCAATGACGAGGAGCTGTTCGTATCCGGGAAATCGGGATAAGGTATACGGCTGCGACGCGAACTTTGAGCGTCTCGACCGAGCCGCCGATTCTTAGGGAAGGCCAAGGATGTCGAAGTACCGCTGATCGCCCTCGCCTATGTAGTAAACCACCCCGTCGACGTCTTTCCAATTGTCACCTCCACGTGTGCAAAGGAATGCATAGAGAATTGCCGGGCTCTTTACGTTAGATTGACGGTCGAAGAACTGGCGTGGCTTAATCTGCAGACGAATTTCAGGCAGCGGGATTCCCGAACCTCATGAAAAACGATATGAACCAACCGGGTGAGATTTCGGAAGCGGACACCGGCGAAACCGTCCATAACTTTGCCGTCGACAAACTCGAGGCCTTTGCCGCGCGCATCCTCGAGGCAACCGGTGTCGCCATCGAGGAAGCCGGTATCGTCGCTGATGAATTGATCAAGGCAGACCTGGCCGGCCACGCCAGCCACGGCGTCATGCGGCTGCAGCAATACGTGGAATTTGTCGAGAAGGGGCAGATCAAGCCCGGTGTCCCGCTGAGACTCATCGCCGAACACACAGGTCTTGCCGTGTACAACGGCGATTTCGGATTTGGTCAGCAGATTGTGCGCCAACTGCTCGAAATAGCCATGCCACGGGCCCGGGACATCGGCACCTTTACCATTTTTTGCGGCCACTGCAACCACATTGGCCGGCTTGCCTCATACACCATTCAAGCCGCTCGCCAGGGATTCCTCACCATGATGGCCTGCAACGTTACCGGTGCGGCCCGTGTCGTTCCACACGGCGCCAGGGAGGCTCGACTTGGCACCAATCCCATCTGCATCGCCGCGCCGTATCGTACCGACGTGATCGTCATCGACACAACCACGTCTGCCATTTCGGAGGGCAAGGTGCGCATCGCGAGTCAAAACAACCGGCCTGTGCCGCCGGGGCGACTCTTGGACCAAGACGGACGCCCGACCACCGATCCGCGTGTCCTGTATGACGATCCCCTGGGCGGGATTCTCCCCCTTGGCGGCGATGTCGCCTTTAAGGGGTCCGGCCTCGCTGTGATGATCGACGTCGTCGGTGGGATTCTCTCGGGCAGTGGCTTTGGTCGCTCCGACGTCGCCACCGGGACAAACGGCGTCTGGCTGTATATGGTAGATTTGACAAAGGTGATGACTACGGACACCTATGACGCGGCCATTGAGGCATACGTGCATCATCTCAAGAGTGCGCGGCCGGCGGCAGGGGTCGATGAAGTTCTGCTGCCCGGAGAAATCGAACGTAATCTGACGGCCCGCCGGCGAGTCGAAGGGATCCCGATCCCAGACGGTACCTGGCGGCAGCTCGTACAACTCGCGAAACGCCTCAACGTTTCGCTGCCCGATTAGCCCGAGGACGCATAACGACTCACCCAGACCGGACCGGTCCCCCTCCCTTCCGCCCATAATGTCTGGCCCCCTGCTCGCCGCGCCGTCTTGTCGCGCCAGGGCTCGAATAGCGAAGACGGGAACCCTACCATGTAACTTATTCGTCCTCACAACCGACTTGCAAACGAGGATGAAAAACGAGGACGATGTGTTTCTCTCGGGTTAGACCCTATCATTCGGGGACGAGCGCTAAAACCTGCAAATCCCAAACCCTCACCGGCCGACACGCCGCCGATGTTTCTTCACGGTATACAGTGCATCCCACGTCCGTGTCGGCTCCGGCTCATGGTCGCGGCGGTAACCCAGATCGGTCTTGTTGGCATCGAGCACACGTTGCACAAACTCGCATGAGCCAACCGCAACCCCCTTGGCTCGCCAAGCGCGCCGGCAACATCAGACGCTACGGCCAGGTCAGCTGCAATGGTTTGCCCTCTCGCTCGAGGAGATCGCGCACGGTATCGACATCAACATCGCGCGAGGCGATAAAATGCCCCAACAACATCTCACAAAATCGCTCCCAAACACCCGCCATCGCCGCCTCTGAATCACCGTCTAGCGCGCTTGGCAGCAGCCCGAACTCCCGGCTGATGACGCCGGCGACCGGCAGTTCGTCCGCCTGCAACGGCCAGCCGGTCATGCGCTCAGAATAGCTGCACCATTTGTATTCCACCGGTTCCACGACCATTTCTGCGCGGACGGGATTCAGTGTGATGTACGCCATCATCCGCGCCACGGCGCCGTCCACATCCACGAGAACGCTGTCGAAACGCTACGCCGAACAGCCGACCCCACCGCTCAGTGCCCCGATTGAACCACTGCGTAAAACGCTGCTGAAAATTGCTTACAATTGTACTGACGTCATGGATCTTGGCGCGAAACGCATCCAGCACCGCGGCCCCCGGATCACCCGGTCTGGTATCCTGCTGTCGCAGAAACCAGCGTGCCAGCACCGCCTCACGCAGCATGTCCGCCGCCGATGGGACTTCTAGGAGCGCATGAATAATGATTCGACATGATGCAGTAATCCCATATCACGTGCCCGAACCAGTCCTGCCCCGCGAACAGCAGTTCCCGCAGTTTCGCCTTCTCCGGCTCATCGAAAACGAAGCTTCCCCCGGTCACCCGGTTAGTGATCATGTAAAAGCTGCGTTCGTCCGGCGCACGTTTGACGCGGTTGTGATACATGTTTTCTTGTCCTGAAACACCAGTGTTCAGCCATTCCGATCACCGAGAGAATCCGGAATCCGCCGCCGGGTTCACGGGCGTTGTTGATAAAACGGGAAGCCGGCGGCGCCCTTTCAGTCTCTCGGCAGTCGATCCTTAGTATATTCCTAATTCGAAAGTTTCTTATGTCCGGATTTTCCGATCATTTCAGCCGCAATCCGTTTGCCGGCATCCCACGTTGCGTTATCGTTCCAAATGGTCACTACCAATCCCAAATCCCTCCGTTCGCGAAAGCTGCGAACGAGAAAGATCATCGCAGCACTCGCCAAAGCCTATCCTGAGGCGGAATGCGAGCTCACCATCAACAGTCCGATTGAAGTCCTCATCGCCACCATCCTCTCGGCTCAGTGCACCGACAAGATGGTCAACACTGTCACCCCGTCGCTGTTTCGCAAGTACCCGACGGTGACCGCCTACGCACAGGCGACGCCTGCAGCCGTTGAACCCATGATTCGTACGCTTGGCCTGTACCGCACCAAAGCAAAGAGCATCGTCAACGCAGCCCGCGCCATTGTCGACCGCCATGATGGTGAGGTGCCGGACGATCTCGATCAACTCGTCAAGCTGCCTGGCGTCGGGCGAAAGACGGCCAACTGTGTAATGGTCAATGCATTCGGGAAGCCCGGGATCATGTGCGATACGCACTGCTGCCGACTGGTGCAGCGGATCGGTTTGACCGATCAGAAAGATCCCGAGAAAATCGAGCGCGCCCTGGCTGAACTGATGCCGCCCGAAGAGTGGGGACTGTTTTCGCATCGGATCATCTGGCACGGCCGCCGTCTTTGCCATGCCCGCAAACCCGACTGCGACCACTGTACCCTGCGCCAGTGGTGCGACCACGGCGGGCGGAAGATGAACAAGTAGCGGGAACTTGCGATTCGAGCCTTGGGATTGCGGATTACGGACCGCGAACCGGGGCAACCTCCTAGCGGCTCGCTCGCCCTCCAGGG
>CAUZRT010000333.1:0-3834 GCA_963582235.1 Lentisphaeria bacterium | reverse complement strand
GCAATCTCTCGGTTGCCGAAGACGATGATCTGCTGCCGCGGACCGATCCGGGTTTGAATCCGCCGACGCTGCTGAACGGCAAACGGCAGTGCCTGTTTCTGCTGTTGCTGGCCTTCATGTGGTGTGCGTTCGAGTGGGTGCGCAGCTGGTTTCTGGGCGGACTGCCGTGGAACCAGCTCGGCGTCAGCCAATGGAGAAATTCGGCGCTTCTGCCGTTATCGCGTCTCACCGGTGTGTACGGGTTGAGTTTTCTTATCGTCAGCGGCAACATCGCGTTTTATTTTGTGGCCGTGCGAACAGCGGATCGAATGAAGGGAACACTGGGCCCGCGCATGACGTGGCCTCTGGTTCTGTTTATCGGTCTGGTCACGGTTGCGGTGGCGATGGGGCGTGTCTACCGGATTTCGGTACCATCGGATTTTGTTCGTGTTGCCGCCATCCAGGGCAACATTCCGCAAAGTCGCTTTGCCAGCGCCAGCCGGCTCGATTTCGCGTTGGAGGTCTACACCAAGCTGACCCGGCGGATCGTTAATTTAGGAAAGCCGGATCTCGTCGTGTGGCCGGAAACTGCGATCCCCGCAAGTCTGCGCACGCACGTCCCGACGGCAGCGGCAATGGCGGCACTTTTTGACGAGATCCGGACGCCGATGATTGTCGGCACGATCGATTATCGCTACAGTCCACGGGCCGACAGCAATGAACCGCCGCGAGGTTTTAACAGCGCCCTGATGTATGACGGCGCCGGCAATGTCGTCGACTGGTATGATAAAGTGCGTCTGGTGCCGTTTGGTGAATTTGTGCCGCTGGAGCAGTACTTGCCGTGGCTCACTCGGTGGATCGGCATGGGCCGCAGTTTATCGCCGGGACGGGCAGCTACGGTCCTGACATTCGATGGAGATCGGAGATTCGGCGTCTGCATCTGTTACGAAGACATCTTTCCCGAAATCACGAGGCAGCATGTCTTCGGCGGTGCGAACATTCTCCTCGCCATTACCAATGACGCCTGGTTCGGCGAAACATCCGGGTCACGGCAACACCTGGCACACTCTGTATTCCGGGCCGTAGAATCCTGTCGACCGATGCTGCGCAACGGCAACAACAGCGACACCTGCCTGATTCTGCCGGACGGCAAGATTCTTGCCATCTTATATGATGCTCGGGGCGGCCGGTTTATCCGAGATGCCCGCATCTACACGGTACCGGTCTGGCAGGACCTGCCGGTGACGTTTTACACGCGGCACGGCAACTGGTTTCCGGTTTTCGGTGCTGTCGCGACGTTAACGGCTGTACTCTGGTGTTTTTATCGGTACGTCAGCCGCAAGCGCCGACTGTACGAGCTCATCCACGCACCGGAACCGAGTGAATAGCGTATCAGCTGCCGATCGTCAAATCGATAATCAGGGGCGGGTCGGATTACGTTTGCCAGCGGGGCCGGCCCGCTGAGTTTGAAGTTGTGGTCATCTGAAGTACCGTGCGGCGAAGGTGTAAGGACGGGACGCACAACATGAACGGCGTCGTGAGAATTGAGGCGAATCGATTGGAGAAGTGCGCGCTGAGGACGGAACATCGCGGTTTCACAGGAGCCTAAAATGAACAAGATCGGTCGTCGTGAATTTGTCAAGCATGCCGGCGCCACCGCGGCCGTCGGTGCCGGTGCGGTGTTGACCGGCTGTCAGCCGAAGCAGCAAACGTCGGCGCTCGGTGTAGTTACGAAGAAACAGTACGAATGGAAGATGGTGACAACGTGGCCGCCGCATTTCAAGGTGATGGGCGAGGGCGCTGATATGCTGGCGGAATGGGTGGAGCGCATGTCGGAGGGGCGGCTGAAGATCACGGTTTACGGGGCAAACGAGCTCGTACCGGCATTGAGTGTCTTTGACGCGGTTCGTCAGGGCAGTGCTGAGATCGGGCACGGCGCCGCCTACTATTGGGCGGGCAAAGCCAAGGCGACGCAATTTTTTGCTGCCGTGCCGTTCGGCATGAACGCACAGCAGATGAACGCCTGGATTTATGCCGGTGGCGGTCTGGAGTTGTGGCAGGAGGTTTACGCGCCGTTCGACCTGATGCCGATGCCGGCTGGCAACACGGGCGTGCAGATGGGGGGCTGGTTCAATCGCGAAATCAATTCCGTTGACGACCTGAAGGGTTTAAAAATGCGGATACCCGGGCTCGGCGGCAAAGTCATTAAGAAGGCGGGCGGCGCCGCGATCCTGTCGGCAGGTGGCGAGATCTATATGAATCTCGAACGTGGTGTCATCGATGCGACGGAGTGGGTCGGCCCTTATCACGATTACCTGATGGGCTTTCACAAAATCGCGAAATACTATTATTACCCCGGATGGCACGAGCCGGGAACGGTCCTCGAGATGTTCGTGAACAAGAAAGCATTCGAATCGTTGCCGGCTGATTTACAGGAGATTCTGAAGACGGCAGCGTTTCGTTCGAACGTTGGGATGCTGTCGACGTTCGAATCTAAGAACAACAGCTATCTTCAAAAACTGATCAACGAGCATCACGTTCAGCTGCGCCGGTTTCCCGACGCTGTGCTCGCCAAGTTGCGTGAGTATTCCGGCGAGGTGATCGAAGAGATCTGCGAAGATGACGCCATGAGCCGGAAGGTCTATAAGTCCTTCCACAAATTCCAGCAGCAGGTGAGTCGTTGGGCTGACGTTTCGGAAAAGTCCTACTACGGTGTCCTCCTGTCATGAGTAGCACCGAAACCGAAGACGGCACAGTTTTTACGGTTGACGAAGTAGTGCCTAAACTTAAGACCCGCGATGTCAAGAAGGAATGGGGATTGCCGCTGGATGAAGAGTTGACCATTTATTTCGGGAGCGGCTGCAAGGATTTCCTGCACACCGGCTACCATGGCCGGACCGGTGTTTTCGAGATTCTTCGGACCGATGAAAACTATCGCAATGTTGTCGCCGGCAGCGCGACGCAGAATCTTCTGGACGAGACCGCTGAGCGTGCCGGCATGCTCAGCATGCGGGATCATGCCATCAGTCTCGTGAAAGAAGGGGTCACAACATTCGACGAGCTGCTGCGGATCCTCTGAGGCGCAGCGTGCTGGCATCTTTTCGGAATCACGGTGAGACCACCGCCGCGGCCCAAGTCACCGTCGCCAGTCCTGACACCCGGGCCGTTCGCCCCCGAAACGCACCGAGCCCCCACCGGCCAATCGACTGCCGACTTCCCACCTCCTATTCCCGAGTCCCGATTTTCCGCTCCCAGGTTCCCGAATCCCCCGACTTCGCCCTTCGTGGCCCAACTTTTCTCCGTCAGCCAACGGACTGCATTGGGCTGGCGCTTTGTCGGGCTAGTGCCATTCGCGATCCGCCTTGAAAATCCGCGATCGTGTGTTCTGTTTAACGCTCTTGGTCTGCGGCAGAGCGTTGCGTTCATGTCTGGGTGTCCTATGCCAGAGCTCGCTCGTAAACGTTGCTTTCGACAACACCGACCAAGCTATTGATTAAAAGGGCGGGGCACGATAATTCGAAAAACTGTACGCCCGCATGCCGGCCGCCACCGCGGCCGGCATGCGGGCGTACAGCATCAAGATTCCCACTTTTAAGGGAATGGGGTGTGATTGTTCCATAGTAACAGACGATGGATCCGTGTACTGGTCAAACATCCAGCGCGCCGATGATTCAGGACATCCCGTGATTCGGGTACAACCACGGAACATCTGAGGAACCCGGGATGGTCACCATGACGGAATACATCAACGACAACATCGAAGGGGTTCACGCAGAGCATCTACCGCATGGCAGCTCATTCCGTCTGGTGGGTACCAACGATGGATAAAACACCAAACATGAGGTACACACACAG
>CAUZRT010000332.1:0-3837 GCA_963582235.1 Lentisphaeria bacterium | reverse complement strand
GTTTGGGGATTTGAGTTTGGGGATTTGAGTTTGGGGATTTGAGTTTGGGGATTGCGGCTTGGGGATCCCAATCCCGAGTCCCCAATCAATTAGCTCACATTCGACTGCAGGACTTTGATGAATGCGTCCTGCGGAATGTTAACCTTACCAATCTGCTTCATGCGCTTCTTGCCCTCTTTCTGCTTCTCGAGCAACTTCCGTTTGCGGGTCACATCACCGCCGTAACACTTGGCGGTGACATCCTTGCGCAATGCGCCGACGGTCTCCCGAGCCACAATTTTGGCGCCCACGCATGCCTGAATGGCGATCTTGAATAGATGCTTCGGAATGACGTCCTTTAACCGTTCACCGATTTGGCGACCGCGTGCAGCGGCCAGGTCCCGATGCACGATGGTTGCAAAAGCATCGACGGGTTCATTATTGACTTTCATCTCGAGTTTAACGAGCGGCGCCGGCCGGTACCCGAACGGCTCGTAATCCATGCTGCCATAGCCACGGGTGATCGTCTTCAGCTTGTCGTGGAAGTCAATCACAATTTCGTGAAGCGGCAATTTGGCCCTGAGGATGACGTGGTTGCGATCGACATTACTCGTTTCGTAGCAGTCACCTCGCTTTTCGAGAATCAGGTTCATGATGCCGCCAATATATTCAACCGGCGAAATAACGCTGCAGTTGACAATGGGTTCCTCGATGCGACCGATGGTGGACGGATCGGGCAGGTGTAGCGGATTGTCGATAACGTGCCGCGTATTGTCCGTGAGGTACACATGATAAATGACGCTGGGGTAGGTCGCAATGATGTCCATGTCATACTCGCGTCGCAGGCGTTCCTGAACGATTTCCATGTGTAATAATCCAAGAAAGCCGCACCGGAACCCGAAGCCGAGCGCTGCCGATGTCTCTGCCTGGTACTGAAACGCCGAGTCGTTAAGCTGCAGCTTGGCAAGGCTCTGTTGCAGCGCTTCATAATCCGCGGCTTCTATCGGGTAAATGCCGCTGAACACCACGGGCTGAATCTCCTGGAACCCAGGCAAAGGATCCGAGCATGGATTTGCAGTCGTGGTTATGGTGTCCCCGATTCGTGAGTCTCCTGGAGACTTGATGTTGGGAATAATGTAGCCGACCTGGCCGCAGCCCAGTTCATCACAGGCCACCATCTCTGGAGCGAAAATGCCGACTTCCCTCACCTCCGACACCTGGCCGGTACTCAGGAAGCGGATCTGCGTACCCCGCTCGAACGATCCGGAGAAGACACGCAGATAGTTCACCACCCCGCGAAATGCATCGTATACGGAATCGAAAATCAAGGCGCGCACGGCGCCGTCGTCTTTGGTGATGGGCGGCGGCGGGATACGCTTTATGATCGCTGCGATCAACTCATCGATGCCCGTGCCCTCCTTGGCGCTTACCAGTAAAGCTTCATCCTCCGGTATCGCCAGCACTTCCTCCAACTGTTGCCGGCACACGTCGACGTCGGCCGCCGGCAGATCGATCTTGTTGATGACCGGAATGATCGCCAGATTCTGGCGCATGGCCAGATTGAGGTTGGCGACGGTCTGCGCCTGCACGCCTTGCGCCGCGTCGATCAGCAGAATCGCGCCCTCGCACGCCGCCAGGCTGCGGCTGACCTCGTAGGCGAAATCCACGTGCCCCGGTGTATCGATGAGATTCAGCATATAGGTTGAACCGTCGGGTGCAGAATGCGACATCTGCACCGGATGGGACTTGATGGTAATACCACGCTCGCGCTCCAGTTCCATATCGTCCAGCAATTGGTCCTGGAATTTCCGGTCGTCAACGGTGTGCGTCCGCTGCATCAGCCGGTCGGCCAGGGTGGATTTCCCGTGGTCGATGTGCGCGATTATGGAAAAATTTCGAAGTTTTTCGAGGTCGTCCATTGGCCGGAAAGTCAATGCCGGTAATCGGTTTCCTTTAAACAAGTCATGCAATCCGTCCGCTGACGGATCACTATGGTCAACATATTTGGCTCTTGTGAAAACATTGCGTAAATGGAAATTCCCATGCGATCAAATTCACTGAAACAAAAACTATAAAAAATACACGGTGGACTCGACTGAGTCCACCGTGTATGTGCGGCCATGAGTGATGGAAGCTACGCCAACTCGAAGACAACCGGTTTATTTGCGGGCTCATACCCGAGCGTGCAAACGCTGGCATTGACGAATGTTATCCCATTGGCTTAGCTGACACCGTATGCTTCATGAATGTACCCGAACACATGAAGCCGCGGACCGATTCGCAGCACCGCCTCGTACAGATCCGCGCAGCCTTCCATGCTGCGTCGCCATGGCCCAATGGCAACGGCATGAGATCGGGGGTTTCATTAACGTAGTTGAACAGGCGGTGTCGCCCAAGGGGCGGATTGTCCGCCCAACTGCCTGCACGACATAGGCATCGGACATGACGCCGACGCCGGGACGGGCATCCGGACGACGCTGCCGATGAGGCGCAGCGTTATGTTGCGCACTTCGTTATGTTGCGTGCGGAATTCAAAACCCGTGTCGTGAACCCGATTGTGAACGCTGTCGATCTCTTCCCCATGTCATGGACTCTGGCGTAAACCCAAATCGATCCGGAGTTCGACGGGGTTGACGGTTGGGTTCAGAGGCGCCGGAATAAACCGGCATGAAGCAGGGAATGAAAGAGTCCTACATGAAAAGGAGTAGCGATCCATCATGACCCCGCACTGTGTGCTTGTGACGGCAACGTCTCAAGTAAAATGGCGGCAGTGTTGGGGCGATGCAAGCTGGCCATTGAGATCCGAAACCATCACTGCCGGGTGCCACTCCTGTTGAACCGTGGGTTTGGCGACGCGCTACAGCGCATGAATCGCGAGTTCTGCAGCGGCCCGGCGGAGTCGAAGACCCCATGCGAGCATCGAAATTTCATGCGCGAGAACCGGGAGAACCCGAATGATGCCTGCCGATGTGCGGGCCGGTTGGGGAAGGTTTTTGGCCGAAATCCCAACATGTACGCCGCCGGGAAGTCAGACATTGGTAATAGTACCGACGATACCATCGAACAATGCCTCCCAGTGGGTAGCGGAGACGGAGTAGGAAAGGACCGATGACCAAGGGGAATCCAAACTAGGCAGCAGGGTTCCAGGCGCAGGACTGGGACGATCCTTTGTCTGGCTTGGCCGCGGATAGGCGAAGCAAACGTCTTCGCGTCTGACCCGGGGTAGGAGCCGTATGGAGTAGTTCTCCACGTACGGATCTGTGCGGAGGGGCGCTAGGCAACCGACGTTCCTACCGCCATCGATCGGGGGTTTTCTCGTATGGCGACAGAACGAACAGGATCATAAAGCAGCAGTGGTCGGTCGTCATTCTACCTTTGCCTATCTCTGCGACTTTTAATAGATCGGCAAAGATCACTTGATGGATGTCCGTTGCCGGTCTATGCACACACAATTTTTTTCCCCGGCTATCGTTCCGAGTTCGAAACAGGGGAATCGATCTTGCGTGTTCTGATACTCATTCTTGCTCTCCTTTCCAGCGTCGGGTGAATCATCCGTGCAGGAAATAGTGGCTACTTCGACGGCGTTGGCGAAACACCGAAAGCCATCGCTCACTGCCGTGGGACTCCCGGATCTACGGCATGTCTACCGGATGTCGGAGCGGATCTTCAGCGGCAGTGCGCCGATGAGTGACGCGGCGTTCCAGGCGCTGTGGCCCCTCGGTGTGAAGACCGTGATCAGCGTCGACGGGGCCCGCCCGCATGTCGATACGGCCGGTCAATACGGTATGCGCATTGTGTACGTCCCCATAGGATATGACACGGTTCCCCGCGCTGCGGCTTTGGTCATTTGTCCGCGCG
>CAUZRT010000331.1:0-3843 GCA_963582235.1 Lentisphaeria bacterium | reverse complement strand
ACGTCAAGACAGGCTGCACACTCCAATACCGAACCGTACGCAATGTCAAAGAATTGGGCACGGTCGACGGGGGAGAACTTGCTGTTGCCCTGCGCCAGAACGATCGGGACGCTCACTGATGCTCGGCTGAGATGGTCCTTGGCGCACGCTCTTCGTTCGATACCATCGCCCAGCGCGCCAGACCAAGAA
Source organism: Lentisphaeria bacterium (assembly GCA_963582235.1). Lineage (GTDB taxonomy): Bacteria > Verrucomicrobiota > Lentisphaeria > JABSQK01 > CAJWLW01 > CAUZRT01. The sequence goes on along the minus strand of CAUZRT010000331.1, from coordinate 3,654 downwards.
ACGAATTGCACCGATCCCCGGTACACATTGAGCCGTTTGTGGTCGACGTGTGTCTTCATGGGCACGCTTCACTGGGGGTAAGCGTATCTGGCCTCTCACCTCTCCAATCGTAATCTTACTCGTAATCTCAAATCCTCTTCTCCCTTCCCGTGACTCCGTGTCCTACGTGAGTCACGTCATTCGTAGTTGACTCGATTGCGGTCGGCCCACCGACAAAATCTATGCAAAGTATCCGGTACATTGCCGATGGCCACGGCGTCCGTCAAACGATCCTCCTTCCTACGTTCCCTGTACCGCCGGGCGACCGGCGCCGGTTCCAGCTGCGGGTGTTCGCGAAGAGTTCTTCCATAGTTCCCAGGGCAAAGGCAAGCAGCAGAAGCCATGGCCATAGGGGATAGCCGTAGTTCAATTCGGCCAGCATGATGCTCTGCTCACCATAATCGTGCGGCTGATACACAGTGACCGGCCGCAGATCGGCAGTGATAACGGACGGCTCGACGGCGTCGAGCCGCGCCTCGGCCTGTGGAACATTGACGGCGACGTGCCGGGTTTCCGGTGGTGTCGATTCGAGCGCCAATCGGTATAGACCCAGCTTCACAAGGCCAGTGAGCAGATAATCCGAATCCTGATCCGCCCGTGTGAGAACCGCGGTGCTCTGATCGTCATCCGGCGTTGTAATTGACACGCGCAAATGAACTTCGTGCCCGGGCCACGGGATGATCGCGGGTTCGCCCACTTCGATATTCATGGCGCGTGCATCGCGGGCGAAGCTCTGCCGAACGACTTCCTGATTGAAAATAACGTACAGCGGCGACAGGGGCCACTCGGACCAGGAACGGTCCGCAGGCAGCGCTGACAGCCAGATTGCACCGCGGCCGGAGCGGGCATTAACGGCCAGCGGCGTGCCGGAATCCATATGATAAAATGCCTGCATCGCGGCGCCGACACGCGTGAAAAGAAGTCGCTCCTTTCCCGGGAATTGAAAGAGCTGATCGGTTACCTGACGGGCATTGCGTTCGACGGGGTGTGACTTCACGGAATGGAGGAGCCGGATGGTGCGTGTCGTCGGAAACGATTCCGGGATAATCTTCAGAACGCCCAGCGACTTGAGATAGCTGTATGCGGTTCGAAGTCCGTGCCGAAAGCCCGGATAGATGACTAGCGTTCCCCCGTTGCGCACATATAATTCCAGGTCAAGGGCTGCTTCCGCTTCGAACGGTGGCGGGTTGCAGACGAAAACAGAATCATATTCCGACGTCTCGATATCGGTGATCTGAGACCACAAGACGGACGTGCAACGGAACAGGGGATTGGACAGCCGTTGCGGGTTCAACGCACGCTCGACAAAGAACGCGTCCGACAGTGTCTCGTGCGGCGCGGCCCCCCCCTTGACCAGCAGCACGTTCACATGCCGGCGCCGGCTGATGACCGAGTACCGTACGTTATCGACCGGCTGAACGTCATCATCCAGACGTGCGCTTATGAGCGCCGCGTCCGCAACAGCGTCAACGGTAATGGATGACGTCTGACGGCTGACCGCGTTCGGCTCCAGCATGAGCCCGTGCCTGCCGACCTCGTCATCATCGATCCGAAAGCTGAGCAGGTTCGCACCGGAAAAGCGGGAGTCTGTTTCGATATCCGCTTCGACCGTAACGTCTTCGTTGCCAAGGATCGCTTCCGGGACGACCCGAATGTCGGCCACCCATGCGTTACCGACGGCAGGTACTGCAAGGCGGTTCATAAACAGACGAATATCATCCTCGGCCAGCCTCGAGCCGAGACGTCGAAACTCCTGAGCGTTCCAGTTTGTTGCCTGAAAATCGCTGAACACGTGGAGCGCGATCGGGTCGTTGGGATGTTCGTTATGAACCCGGTCGACAATCACCGCAAGCTCGATAGCAAGGCTCATAGAACCATAGCCGGCCTTTGCGGCCCGGAGTCCGTCGAAAATTGCGGGATGATCGCTGACTGCCGGGAATATCGGCGCGGCATCGGTCCGGCCGGCGATAAAGAACGCCACTTTGTCGCGGTCATTGAGATCCTGCACCAACTGCATGGCCCAGGAGCGGGCGCGGTCGAAATTGGATTTGCCGAATGCCCGGGCGTGAAGGCTGGCGGTCCCGTCAAGCACAATGATGACGGTGCGCGGACCTTCTGGCAGCCAGTTGCTGTAGCTGAGGCGCGGGCGCGCAAAGGCGAGGGCAAGCAGGACGATTATCAAAATTCGGCACAAGAGAACGAGGATCTGCGTCAGGCGCCGTTGGCGCCGTGTTTTGACCAGTGCTGCCTGCAGGAAGCGCAATGTGCTGAGCGGGATCGGCTTTGGATTCCGCCGATTGATCAGGTGGATGGCGATGGGCATTGCGGCCGCCGCCAGGCCGAAGAGAACGAGCGGATTCAAGAACATGACGAGCGACGTCTGTTATCTATTGATTGTCATCGTTATCAGGGAGGAAGGCGTTGCCGGCGGCGCCCAGCTCTTCAGAAACTTGGAATTACTCGGACGCGGCCTCCCACATTGCGGCTGTCCGGTCCTACCGTACGGTAGGATTTCTGTCACTCATAAGCCGCCCGCGGAGCGCGCGGTTCAGGTGCTGTCAAGAGGCATGAAGCGGTAAAGTGTAGCACAGGCTTCTATCCTGTGAATTCACACGCTGGAAGCCTGCGCTACTTATGAGTGTCCGTCTCTCTCCGTCACCCGCCGAATGACGGGGACGGAGGTGCCGGGGCAAATCTTTCGTTCGTAATACTCCGTCAGCTGACGGATGCGTCGCGCCGAAGTCCGATACCCCGATGCGATCTTCCTGACGATGCTGGACGTTCAGGTTACGTCCCGAACCCACCCCAAGATAAGCTCATCCGGCGAACATTCCAGCCTCCGATTGTGTGGCCGTCCCGCCTTTCATTGCCGGCGGATAGGCGAAAGAGGCCTCGGAAGCCATGGAGTAACGGAGTGTTGGAAGGTTGTAAATCAACCAGTCCATCCACGCGCAGCGTGCTGATCTGACCGTATAGGGATTTGTTATTCGACACTCAGCAGCACTTCACTCGTAATCGATTACGAATAAGAATAGAATCAAAGATGCGACTGTCGAACTCCCAAATCGTAATCTTTGATCCCTTACCCTTGGCAACTGCCGACGACCGGAGGATCAGAGACTGGAGAGTACAGATGGCGATCAAACACGACGGTGGCAGCTGCGAGAACGCGAAAATAGACGTGAACTGTTCCTTCGCGACATCCATGTCCAACCGCGATTTTTTTGCCTCTATATTCTGAGCGTGCATTCGCTTCTCCTGCCAGATTCGATCGCCGAATAAAAAAATAAGTGGTCTGCTAATTTAAATTGAAATGGTTATGAATCTAATGTGACGACTGTACAGCATACTGGCACAGGGTGTGCTTGAGTTTGCCGTGTCTTTACGAGGCCCGGGTTAGAATTTTGAAACAGGAACAGTCAACTTACTGAGGAAACGCAATGGTGAGCCAATTTTCTGGACGCGCGACGAAGAGCAATGCATTCAACATGACCGAGTTGATTCTCGCCTTGTTCATTGCTTTTCTCGGGGCGGTGTCGATAATCGGCGTCTTTCCGGTCGGATTCGATGCCACCCGTAAGGCTATGGGGACCATCCAGGCGGCGGACGCGGCAA
>CAUZRT010000330.1:0-3858 GCA_963582235.1 Lentisphaeria bacterium | reverse complement strand
GCCATGCTGGGCGTGTCATTGGCCGTGGCCCATGCGGCCGCCGAATCCCTGGAACTGCCGCTTTTCCGATATCTCGGCGGCGTCAACGCCAAGCGCCTGCCGGTGCCGATGATGAATATCATCAACGGCGGTGCCCATTCGGACGCACCTATTGATGTTCAGGAATTCATGATCTGCCCGGTTGGGGCGCCGAGCTTCAAGGAAGGGCTGCGCATGGGCGCGGAGGTGTTTCATGCACTGAAAAAAGTCCTGGGCGGGCGCCAACTCAGCACCGCCGTCGGCGATGAAGGCGGTTTCGCCCCCGCCCTCAACAGCGTCGACGAGGCGATCAAGGTGATTATCGAGGCAATCGGCAAGGCTGGCTACAAGCCGGGACGCAAGGACAACGGCGGTGAGATCTCGCTGGCACTCGATGTGGCATCGTCGGAATTCTATAAGAACGGTAAGTACGTGTTCACAAAGGCCGCACAGGGCGGCACGCCCCATCGCTATTCATCCGAAGCAATGGCCAACTACCTAGCCGATCTTGTCGACCGCTACCCAATCGATTCCATCGAAGACGGGATGGACCAGAATGACTGGGAGGGTTGGAAGATCCTCACCGACCGCATCGGCGACCGGTGCCAGCTCGTCGGCGACGATCTGTTCGTCACCAATGTCAAGTTTCTCAAGCGCGGCATCGACGACGGCTGCGCCAACTCCATTCTCGTCAAAGTAAACCAAATCGGTACCTTGTCGGAAACGCTCGATGCCATCGAGATGGCGCATCGCGCCGGCTTTACCGTCGTCATTTCGCATCGCTCGGGAGAAACGGAAGACGCCACCATCGCCGATATCGCCGTAGCCACAAACGCGGGCCAGATCAAGACCGGGTCGTTGAGCCGCAGCGATCGCATTGCAAAGTACAATCAATTGCTGCGCATCGAAGAAGCCCTCGGCGACGACGCACGGTATGGATGAGTCGCCAGAAACTTCTATAAAGGACGTTGCCTGCCATGAGAGAAGAGGGCTCGCCTGAACCGGATTGGGACGAGAGTGAAAATTGGGACGAGTTCGCATGGGAACGAGCATTGAAGCACAGTGACGATCTCGCCGGACGGTACTTCCGCATGCTCGAGCGCTTTGGGGACCTCCCCGATGCCGAGGAATTGATTGCCGCCCGGCTGGGCGACCAAGGATTCTTCGAAATCGATGATTCCGACTTCGCCGACGACTGGACATTCGAAGACTACGAGGCAGAGACGGATGACGACGACGGGGAGGAAGAAACGGGTGTCGAGGAAGGCATCGAACCCGGTGACGCCCTATACTACGAAAACGCCCCCGTCTACCAGCGCGCTCGCCAGATTGCCCTGGGCTGGTGTAACATTCTCGCTTCGGTCCTGAGTCAAGACGAACGGTACTGGGGGCTGAAGGTGCTCTTCCATCTCGGGCGTCTACTGTCTTATCTCGCGCTCAGTATCGGCGACGGAACTCACAGCCGAATTCGCGCCAACATCGCCTTCGCGAAACGCGGGCTGCATCAGATCAATACCCTGCTGGGTGAACTGGATGCCAAGTCTCGGGAGGGTCCAAAGTATTCCGGCATGTTCAATCTCGTGCGCGAGCACCTGCTGGATACCCACGATCTTTTGACCACCTACCTGATGGATTGTCACAAGCGTGCCGCCAACGGATCAACCGAGGAATGATGTCCAATGCAAGCTTCATAGTCGGCACCGGCCTGGTCTCCTGTCTGGGCATCGGCAAATCGGAAACCTACCGCGCAATGCTGGAACGCCGATGCGGCATTCGGCCGCTGACACGATTTCCCGTCGAGGCGTACGATCCGAAACATGGCGGTCAACTCGAAGCAGCGGCTGAGGATGCCCTGCGATCCGAATTCGGCGATAGCGACCTGGCCCTGTGCATGATCAAGAAAGCCGCCGCGGAAGCCTTGGGAACGACGCCGACGCCGGCTGTTCCGGACGCCGGACTCGGTCTCGTGCTGTCTTCGAACTTCGGCCTAATGGAAACACGGGAATGGTGTTGGCGCGAGCGCATCGACACCAATGAGATGGACGCGGATACCTTTCGCCTCCAGCAGGACGTGGTGCGGCACGTTGCCGAAGCTCTCGGAGTCGCGGGGCCGGCCGTTCATATCTCACTTTCCTGCGCATCCGGGCCTGCGGGGGTCAAGGTCGCCACGGAATGGCTGCGAAACGACCGAGTCGATCGCGTCATGGCGATCGCATACGATGCCTTGACCGAATTCTGCTGGTGCGGTCTGACAAACATGCGGACGATTACGGCCGGGCGCCTGCAGCCGTTTGACCGCCAGCGATCGGGGACAATCTTCGGCGAAGGCGCCGCCGCTATGCTGCTCGCCGCTGACGCCGACGATAAGCGCACGCTCGGAGCCGTCACCGGCGCGGCAACCAACAACAACGCCTTTCATTTGACGGCCCCGGCCAGGAACGGAGACGGCTCGCGCCGCGTTATGGAAAGCGCCCTGGCGAGCAGCGGCCGCACGGCGGAGGCAGTCGGATTTATCAGCGCCCACGCGACGGCTACAACGGCCAACGACGCGACCGAGTGCGCCGCGATCCGCGCGGTGACCGCAGGGCTCGAAATACCGGTGGCCGGTTTCAAGAGCAATTTCGGACATCTGCTAGGCGCCGCCGGTCTGGCCGAGATGGTCATTTCCCTGGAATGTATGAACAATGGGAAAATTCCTCCGGTGCTGCACCTGGACGATCAGGATCCGGCGTGTAATATTGACTGTGTCAAGGACAATGTGCGGCGCGGCGCGTTCGTATCTGCGCTGACCAACTCGGCCGGCATCGGCGGCAACAATGCCGCGACTCTTCTCGAGCGGTGTCCGCCGCGTGCACCGCTGACGCCGCCGGTGCACGCGGCGGTAGCCATCCGGGCCGCCGGCTGGGTGTTGCCCGACCATGTTGGCGGCAGTCGCGAACTGCCCTCTCTGGATGCCGACCGACTCCTCGATGCCACCGGCGACGTCGGCGACTTTTCCGTCAAGCCCCTTTTACAATCCGTCAAGGGCTACCTTGATAAAGCGGCCGAGTTTGCCTTGGGTTCCGCGGCCCTCTGCCTGCGTGTCGATTCGACACTGACACCGAATTGGGACAGCTTCGGGGTGGTTGGTGCGACGCAATACGGCGCGCCCCGTTCGGGTTTCGAGTTCTTCCGCCAGATGGTCACCAAGGGACCGCGGCTGGCCAGTCCCATGATTTTTCCGCACGGATATTCTAACACACCCGCCAATCTCGTAGCCATCGAGTTCGGCATGGCAGGTCCGCACATGGTCTTCGATCATTGCGCCGACGCCGGCGAGCCCTATTGGTACGCCGCCAACTGCATTCGCATGGGCGAGGCGGAGAATATGCTCGTGCTCTTTTTCGAAGCCACCGATGACGTCGTGCTGCCCGACGGTTACAAACCGCTCAACGGTGCGCTTTGCCTGTGGCTGACGGCCGCCGCCGACGGCAGTCCGGCAACGGACGTCGCGGCATCGGTCGCACCGGCTCCGTGGCGCGCCACGGAGCCGGCGTCCGCTAAGGGCGCGCTCTATTCTGCACTGAGAATGCTGGCGTCAACGATCGAGTAACGAAAATGGAGCAAAAGACAGTATATCTGAGCGGTCCGATTATGGATGAGCATCTGGGTACGGCGCGGGAATGGCCGGGCCGGCGAAGAAACTACTCGCCGGGAATTTTATTCTGCTGGACCCGATGCGCCGGAACTTCAAGGATCGCGAGGTCGACAGTGCAAACGAGATCGTCGAGTTTGATCTGCAGGACGTGCGCGAAGCGGACATTGTTCTGGTCAACTATTGCAAGCCCAGCATCGGAACCA
>CAUZRT010000329.1:0-3871 GCA_963582235.1 Lentisphaeria bacterium | reverse complement strand
AAGTTTTCATTTTCTTCTTGCAATTCAAAATTATTTTTTGTATACCACTACATGGTGTTAACGGGAAGCGAATTTTCTCGGTGAAAACTCGCGCCCGTTCCCAAACCGTAACGAATAACAGCCAAGCAAGGCAAGTGTATGAAACAACTCGAAGCCATGACCGGCATCCATCATACACAACCCAGCAACAAGCTTCAATAGCCCATAACTCGAGTCACTCGAAAACCACAGGAGACCCCACAATGAAAAAGCTGATCTCAACACTGATTGCCGCGTTCGCGCTGATCGCAGTCGTGAACCTGACGTCTGCCGGCACCATTACCTTGCCGTACGTCGACCCCGGGTCCGGAGACCGGTTTGATTGGGCTTGGGACCTGCATTCCCGCATGAACAGTGCGCCCTCATCGGTTTCCGGCAACCCAGTCTGGAAACAGAGAGGCACCGGCATCAACCATACCGGCTCGAACACCATGCGCGCCGGCTTTGACGGCGACGGCTTCCCGCGTACGCTTGACGGGGGGAACACGATTCCATTTGCTGCCGGCGATGTTATCAAGTTTGAAGTTCGAGGCGGTTTTTCGGGCGCGGCCGGGGGGGAGGGACCCGCTGACGTCGTTGTCGAGACGAACTTTTCATACTGGACGACGACCTCGTTCCCGGTGGTTGGAAGTCGCGTCTATCTTAATGTTCCCACGCACAAGGGTCAGGGGGTCGGCAGTGATATTTTTCATTCGGCGACAGTGACCGCGAACAGGGCCGGGGCATTGAACCGCATCGCCTTTGAGATTCGCGCGGTGCCGACGCCCGACCGCGATCCCGGCGATTTGTGGGGAAACCTGCGGCATATAAAAATCTTCAAGAATGGCAGCCTGGAATTCGAAGGGGTGCCCGGCAGTTTCCAGTACCAGCGGTGGAATCCGCATTCCTACCGCGGTTTCACCAGGGGAGATAGCCCTGTCTGGCGCACTGAAACGGCCAACTTGAGCAGGAGCGGCGAAACCGCGACCGAGGTGAGCACCCATCTCGGCGGCGACCAGATCCTCAACATCACGGGCAAAGAAGTGGTCGAGTTGACGCTGACCCGCGATCCCTATGGGCAGATCTGTCCGAACGGTAACCTGAACGTCGAACTCGACGCGCCGATCTCGGCGGGTGGGCATAAGTTCCTGGGCAATCTGGAACCGTGGCAAAAAGGGGTGCCGGTGACCTTTTCGATCGCACTCGAAGACATCGGCGCCATAACCTCCAGCACCCTTTCGTTCCTGGAACTGCGGGTGCGCGGTTTGCTGAATCAGTCGCCGTGCAGCGCCGACGCCAGCAAAAGCCTCGACAGCGGTGATGCTGTCTACCGCATCAATTCGCTGATCATCCGCTGTCCCACCTGCGCCGAAATCGAGCAGGCGGTGATTGACTGCGTCTGTGATGCGTTGATTGCGAGTCCGCCCAATTCGGAGCAGGAGCTGCGAGAGCAGCTCGAGAGCTGTATCGGCAGTCAATGCCTCAGTGGCGGCACCGTCGAGCAATGCATCGATCAGCTTCTCCAGTGATGCGATTCGTGCGATCTGCCCTCAAAGGGCGGAGAAATCAGAGCCCGCGCATGAAAATGCGCGGGCTTTTTCTGATCCGCGCCCAATGACCGTCGTGGCGCCGTAATGCGTACGAGTGCGTCGGTGTTGAGTTTTTGTCGGGCACCCGTATCTTATCTAGCCGACCCGATTGCCGGAATCGCAACGCCGATTAGAAGTCTTACGAGCAGATGACCGACCTTGGAGCTCGGAGGCGGCTTATGCACGTAAGAAACAGTGATCTCGGTCGAGCCGCTCTGTGCCGGGCAGCCGATCGGCGAAAGGTTCTCCCTTTGGAGGTGTACGATATGCATGCAACTCAGTATCTGTGTTTCGTCTTGACGTTGACGGCCTTGAACTGCGGCTTGGTTTTCAGCACCTACGGCCAGACCGACTCGGTTCCTGCGACCACGGCTGGAGAAGCGAATGGTGCCCCGGCGGCGACGGAATCCGCGGATGCGGTAGATCCAACCCCGTTGCTGTCGCCGACGGCGAGCGGTGAGCCGACGGTAGTCGCCATCGTCAACGGCAGCGAGGTAAGCATCGATGCCGGGCTGCACCGGAGTTCCGGTGGGCCGGACTCACCACGGAAACAATACCTGATCCAGCAGGCGATCGACGTCGGGCTGCTGTATCAGGCCGCGGTCGCCACGGGCCTTAATAAATCCGCGGAATTCGAGGAAATGGTCGACAGCATCGAATATCGTGCCCGCATGGCACCGATTGAACGGCTCTCGAGCTACTACCAGCAACAAGTCATGCGCAGCGGCGACCTACCGGTCGAAAAAGTCTCGGATACCGAGGTCGAGGCGATCTTCGAGAAGGGAAAGCACAAACGCGGCGAACTCTCGGAAGAACGCGCCAAGGAACTGATCCGCGGTCACCGCGAGCACAAGGCCCGTCAGGCGGCCAGTGCGAACTGGACTGCGGGCCTGGCCAAGAGCATCCCGGTGAACATAGACGACGAAACGGTTTCGCCCGAGATCGTCGCCGCGGCTGTGCAGACGGTGCGCAGCGAGAACCCGCCGGAACAGGAGGGCGCCCTGTGGCAGGAGCTGATCCGAATCGCGGCGGCTAAGGGCATCAAAACAGGCGACCGCACCGAGCTGCATCGGGCGCTGTCCGGCATGACGATGCAGGTGGGTCATTACAGCGTGCCGCTTGCCGGGCCCAATCTCACTTTGCTGCTGCCGCAGCAGCAGTCCCCGGACAGCCGCGACACTGCATTGATTCCGCTGCGCTACACCGAGACTGCGATCGCAGGAATGATGACGACTTACATCACCGCCGGCGCCGCCAAAGCTGCGGGTATCGAGAAAGTTCCGGAGGGTTACCGACTCTATCCGGGTGATCGGCCACGTAATGCTTTCGAAGATCTTACAGAGAATAAAATCAAGCGCACGCTCGGCCGGTTATTTGTCCAGAAACAGACCGGGACGCCCAAACTCGAGGACTTTACGCAGCAGGAGATCGACGACTACTTCGCGGCAAATGAAAAGCGCTTCGAGGGCCTGCTCGCCGATCACGGCCGCGACAAGGTCGACGATGAGATCCGCTACCTTCTTCTCGAACAGGCGATGCGCGAGTCGCGGAAGAGAATACTGGATTCGCTCAAAGCCAACGCCGAGATCCAGATGGTCGAAGCCGGGCAGTGATGCGCCGTTGCCAGGCTTCGGCAGACAAGTCATTTCTCGGTCATTGGCCAAACCGTCATCCCGATGATTGTCGATTAAACGCCTATAGCCCGGTGTGGGTTTCCCAATGCGGCTGATCAGGATTACGGCCATGATGTGCACCGTACTTTGCGGTGGACAGAGCGCCCAGCCGGGCCCCGGGCAAGCTGAAGACGCGATCGCCGGCCTGAGTCGTTTTTCTCTGGCGCCGAGATCCGGCTGCCCGGCAGTGCGGGGAATCTCGCTATCGAGGCCGAGCTCGTCCTGATCGTCCTGGCAATGGTGGTGTCGCTGATGACCGACAGCAGCATACCAATCCACTTGAATCGTAACTGACAGTCCCGATAATCGATAATTCCGGCAGACTCTTGACAGAGGTGGCTCCGGATCTTACTGTACCCGAGTGGTGCAACGCAAAGTCTTGCCTCTGTGTGTCCCCGGTTTTGGGTGGATGTTCGCCGCAGGACAGTATATGGTGTATTCGAAGCCAATGAGTATCACCATGAAAACGACGACCAATGAATTCGCCTTACATGGCGTTAATGAACGGCTCTATTTCACTCTGATAGAGCTGTTGGTGGTGATCTCTATCATCGCGATTCTCGCATCAATGTTGTTGCCCGCCATTAACCG
>CAUZRT010000328.1:0-3884 GCA_963582235.1 Lentisphaeria bacterium | reverse complement strand
CGGTGGCCACAGTTTGGGCTTCCGGAGACGATGCAGGGGTCTTGCCAGGTGTACTGGGCGGCGCGTCGGTGGCCACAGTTTGGGCTTCCGGAGACGATGCAGGGGCCTTGATCTTTAGTGTTGCCTTCTTTTTCTCATCTCCGCCCGCAGTCCTTGGAGGCGATGGTGCCGTTGCCGGTGGCGGCGCCGATTTCGCCGTTTGCGCCGGTCCCGCGGGTGCTTTAATTTTCAATGTCGCCTTTGGCCCCTTCTCCAAGGCGGGCGCGCCCTTTTCTTTGACGAGATGACCGCTAAGCTTTAAGACCGGCTTTGCGCCGTCAGCGTCAGCTGCTTGCTCCGCGGCCGGGGCTTCCGGGGTCTCGCCGGGTGTCGGCACCTTCATTTTCAGAGTCCGCTTCGAACCTGCCGGTTCCGGTGCCTCCGTTTTGCCGTCGGCCGAAGGACGGCGCCGTATCGTCTGGCTCGCAGACAGAATCCCAGCCAGTCGACCTTTCCTTTCCTTGATGACCTTCAGGTGAACCGTTTCGGTGGCGAATTTTTCATCCTCCGTGATGGCGCTGCTACCACCGCCGCCGCTGTTGCTGCTGGGCTCGTTGGGTTTAATTCGCTTCAGCCGCGTGGTATCAAGATCTCGCACGCTCAACGGATCGACGATTCCGGCACCGGCACTCGCTTCGACGAGGGGCGCCGGCGGCGCTGGTGACGCCTCCTCAGTCGATGCTTCCTGAGTATCGTCGCTATTCGAGGCGCCGGGCTGCCTCAGCGTCAACTTTCTGCGTTTCATATCAGCCATAAGAATTCCTGCTTAAATTATTGCAATGCAGATTCTTCCGTACGATTCCAGAAGGTTATCAAAAGGTGTTGACATCACAAATGCATACACCACCAGTCACTATAATTCTAATTATTGTCGTTTTCAACGATCGCGCGCGCATTTTCTGAAACAATTCCGTCTTCGCCGCGAGTCGTGGCATAGCCCAGCATCCCAAGCCCCAGGCCGACCCCGATCATCCAGGGAACCAGCGACGCCAAGCCGCGCAGGCCGGCAAGTTCTCCGAGGTTGAAGGCCGAGAATCGCATGACCGGATCGGCCCGCAGTGATTCATTACGCATGGGTAATGCCGACACCAGATGAATGCGTCCCCAGGCGTTCAGGTAACCTTCGCTCAGGCCGACATAGTAGACCTTTAGCGGCTTCGGAACGTTTTGAGGAATCACCGGCGAGACAACCGCACAAACAAACATATTCGCGCCCGACACCAGCAGCAGCGCCATGCCTACGGGGCGCACGATCCGGAATTTTCCCGGCGATCTCGGTGACAACGGCAGGCCGGACAGCAGCAGGACGTAAAACGGCAGCGCTGGGATCTGGTAGCGTGGCCCGCAACAGGCGCCGCCGTGCCAGCCGTTGAAGATCAGATTCAGCAGCAGGTAACCCGCGATGTTGCCAATGCACAGCCAGTAAATCGAACGGCAGCCGCGCGGCCAGCGGCAGGCCAGGGCCGGACCGATGAGAAGCAATACGGGCATGTGTACAAAGAGGCCGCGGTAAGAGGATATGGTGAGGCCCGGAATCGCTTCCTTCACCGTTGCCCAGCCAAACAGGCCGGCGGCGTATCCCGCATCCAGAAAATACGGATTGTTATAGCGGTTTGCGAACGTAATGAATTGGCCGAAACACATTTTGTGGTAGACGGCGAACACCACGAGCGGCGCGAGACCTCCAAGGCAGAGCATGCCGAGTTGTGGCCATTTGCGGTTTGCAGCCAGGACCGTGACAAGAGACAGCACTGTGAGGATGCAGGAATATTCCGTCGCTACTGCAAGCCCGGCGAAGAAACCGGATGCGATGCCATCCCGCAGTCCGCCGCGAACGAAGAAGTAGACGGCGATAATAACCCAGGCAGCTGCCGTGGAATGGCCCCAGAGCTGTGTCGTATACGGAAACAACAGCGTCCCCAGAAACAACGTCACTGTAAGAACGGCGGCCTTGCGGGTGTCGCCGGGCCGCAGCAGCAGGAGGAGGCGGTAGAAGCATGCGAGCGCCATGCCGACGGGTACGACCGACACGAAAATGTTGAGAAAATACGCGTTTATTTGCGATGCAAACTCATCTTCGGGTTGAATGCCTAAGAGCTTCTCGAAATGGTAGATGACAAAATAGATCGGGATGCCGAGGAGGGCCGCACCGGGTGCCTTGTTGGAGTAATAATGATTGTCATAGAGCGCCCAGTCGCCCGTGTTGATGCCCGCTTCTGGTTCGGTGATGAAACGATCGATGCGAAACGAGAGATGGTCGGCGGAGGTCGGTTCCACAAAGGCAAAAATCGTGTCCAGGCGCGACACATGGTTCCAGGCGGTGCCATTGTTAAAATATGCGCCGGCAAAGACCGCGAGCAGAAACAGGACAAGCTCGGCACGAATTATCGGATTTCCTGAACTCACCGGATAGCACTAGTTCTGTGATGCGCCGTCGGTCGGTTGCATGGGCGCCGATGATTTGATCACGGTGCCCTCGAGGTGCTGTTCCAGTTCGAGGGACACCGGATCGAACAGCGTCGCGGCCGCCGGACCCATATCGCTGTGGAAACTGACGGCGATGTGGGAAAACCCTGATTCCATACCCCATACGCCCTGATTATTCAGGTACCTGGCGACGAATTGAGCCAGTGCCGGCCGCGAACGCAACTTTACGAAACGGATAGTCTGCGGTGCGGAGCCCTGGCTGCGAATCTCCCGGTACAGATCTCGATCGAGCTGCTCCTCGAGGTAGCGGCCTGAATGCGACCGCAGCCGTGCCCAGCCGACTTCGACAACGGTTTCCTTGTCTTCTGAGAAGATCTCGACAGCCTGAATTTCGGGGTCGGGAAAGGTAACGCGAAAGACGCCGGTCGCCGAGTCGAAGTCAAAGATTATGGGTTGCTTTCCCGACAGATCAACGGCATAATGAAGCCGGGCGGGCACGGAGAGCGACACTTTCGTTGTCCCCAAAACGATGCCGAACTTGCGCTTGCGGTTTTCGGCGACGATATGTTTGGTAACATCCAGTGTCGTCACCACCAAGTGCATGTTGTTGGTACCCACCGGAATCCCGCTCACGAATTCCCGGACCCGCGTCTCGATTTCCGAACGCGTCATTTCCTTCCATGCTTGCATGCCGGCGCCGATCACTTTGTGACCAGCTTTGCCGCCGGCATCGAGCACCCGTGACGGCGTCCACTCGCGCACCAAGAGGAAGGCAGTAATAACGACGACAACGATGACAACCGGCCATCGCCAGCCGTGCAGTGGATGTGCTGGCACCGGGTGCGGCACGGCTTCGTCATGTCCGGAAGCATTGCTCCGATCATTCGAGCCGTCGTGATGTTGGTCTTGAGGGTGTGACATTTGGGGAAAGCATGCTCCTGCTCGAAAGTCGACCCGGCGAACGTGATTCAATCATGAGATTGACTCATGTTTCGGAACGGCAATGCCGGGGACCTCCGGAATGCGTAGCCATTGCCAGCGGCCCCATAGGATAAGAACGGCAATCAGAGGAACGATGATATGTCGAATCGAAAAGTTCTCGGGAAGAAAAAGGTTCCAGGTATCGCACAAGGTATGCAGCGCCACCGCCAGCGCGTAGCCGATAAACAGCGGGTACGCCCGCGACCGGCGTAAGGCATAGTTTACCGCCACGCCGTGAATCATTCCCATTGTTGCGTGTAAGGGGACGGATACGAAGCCACGCGCCACCAGTGTCCAGAAGCCCAGGTGCCAATATGAAAGCCAGTTCTCGAGCGCCGCGAAGGTCAGTCCGAGCGTGACAAATCCAAGAACACGATTAGCATCGCCAATATCGGTGGTATCATCGATCCAGCGGCCCTCGAGGATGACATTGCGAA
>CAUZRT010000327.1:0-3889 GCA_963582235.1 Lentisphaeria bacterium | reverse complement strand
GACGTCAGACGTGTCGGCCGGAGGTTGATCCGCTTCGCTCCAACACCTTTTACGTTTCACGTTTCACGCATTACCTTCTGCCCCATGTCCCTCTCCGGTAACAAAATCGTCGTTGTCATGCCGGCGTACAACGCTGCCAGGACGCTGAAAGACACGCTGGATGAAATGCCGATGGACATCGTCGATCACATCGTGCTGGTCGACGACGCGAGCCATGACGAGACCATCGAGAAGGCGAAGGAACTCGGACTCGAAGCCATTGTGCACGAACAGAATCGAGGCTACGGCGGCAATCAAAAAACCTGCTACAGGACAGCACTCGCGCACGGTGCGGATATTGTCGCCATGGTTCATCCGGACTATCAGTATACGCCGCTTATTTTGCGGGCAATGTGTTCACTCATCGCCGAGGCAAACTACGAGTTTGTCCTCGGTTCGCGCATCCTCTGCGGCGGCGCCCTCAAAGGCGGAATGCCGAGGTACAAGTACATCGCCAACAGGTTTCTAACGCTTTTTCAGAATCTCTGCGTCGGCAACAAACTCTCAGAGTATCACACCGGCTACCGCGTCTATTCAGCGAAGATTCTTCGGGACATCGACTTCGAGCAGTTCTCCGAAGACTTCGTCTTCGACAATCAGATGCTTACCGAGATCCTGCTCCGCGGCTATGTGATCGGAGAAGTCTCCTGTCCCACCCGCTACTTCCCGGAAGCCTCTTCCATCAACTTCCGCCGATCCTGCAAGTACGGTTTCGGCGTCCTCGGCTGCTCTCTCAAGGCACTGGTGCACCGATTGACCGGCCGCAATTCCATCCTCGGCTAGGCGCTTTCAATCTCACGATTAACGGGGCGGGAAGCCCACGGATGGGATTGCTATTCTGCTATCCGGTGGATGTTCGCCGTCAGACGATGTGTGGGCAATTCGGAGACTCTGGCTGTAAGGCGCGCGCGGCGCCTGATTGGTCCGATCCGGCTGGCGCCGAGGTCCAGGCCGTTGTTCTCCAGGGCGTTGTTGACGATGTTCGCCCCGATTGGATTGGCCGGATTCGTGCCGCCACTTGGAAAAATCGGCAGATACAAATGCGTCCCGCTACCGCCCAGCACCGGGTTTGCCTGCCCAAGAGCGCAGTGGTCGGTCACAGGGCCCCATCTCATCCGGCCATCGGCGGCACGAAGGGGGCGCACCGGCTTGGGCCGCGGTCACGTAATAATCGATCCACTCGTAATCGACTTCGGCGTAAAGACCGATTACGATTGGACTTGGACGAGCGAAGTGCCACTTTTTTCGCGGAAACCGCGAAAATACTTAGATCATTGCCTTAGTCCTGGCGGTCAAGCCAAGCATTTCCGCGAGTTTACCGACAACGCGGCGTGCGCATTCGGTCTTCTCCAGGCGCCCCCAGTTCGCCGACGTGGGCGAGCTGATAAAAGTGTAGTCGGCTGCATCATCCGCAATCGCTTCGGCGGCATTGAGGACGATCGCATCCAAGTTTTTCTTCTCCAGCTTCTCCTGCGCACTCCGCAAACCATCATGGGTTTCGAGCGCGAATCCGATACAGACTTGATCGTCTCGCTTGCCGGCACAGAGCGCTGCGGCGATATCCGGCGTCGGCATCAGCTCCAGGGAGAGCGGCTCGCCATTCTTCGCGATTTTTCGTTCCGTGGTTGTAGCGGGCCGGTAGTCGGCAACAGCTGCGACAAAGACCGCCGCGTCTGAAGCCGGAAACAATTCCTGCGCAGTCCGCAGCATCTGCTCCGCGGAGCTCACGTGGCGGATGTGAATGCGCGGATCGCTCGGCAGATTGGCATCCGGCACGGGACCGGAGACAAAGTCGACATCACTGCCGGCCGCAACGGCGGCCTCGGCCAGCGCCCGGCCCATTTTTCCGCTGCTGTGGTTGCTGATAAAGCGGACCGGGTCAATGGCCTCGATGGTCGGGCCGGACAGTATGAGGACGCGCCGGCCCTCGAGCTCGGCGTCATGGCTCAGGTCCGCCATGATCCGCTCAACAATCGCCTCCGCTTCGGTCATTCTTCCTTCACCTTCCGTGCCACACCCGAGATGACCTGACTCCGGACCGATGCGCTGCCAACCCAAATCTTGCAGCCGTCGGACGTTGTCTTGAACCACGCTCTGATGCCACATCTCGACGTTCATGGCCGGACAGAAATAACGTCGGCAGGGCATCGGCAACGACAAGGCGGTGGCCCTGACGATATCGTCGCCCAGTCCCTGTGCCAGCGCCGCAATCAGATCGGCCGTTGCCGGCAGGGCGATGAATAAATCGGCTCGCGTTGCCGGGTAAAGATGGGGATAGACATCTTCGCACCTGCCGCCGGCACTGCCACTGAATATATCGATGAGCACGCGTTGGTTGGTGACGGCCGCAAAAGTCAGGGGCGTGACGAATTTCCGGGCCGCCTCGGTCATCGCCACGTAGGTCGAGATCCCCGCCTGGTGCAGACGGCTCGCCACCGTCACGGCCTTATACGCCGCAACACCGCCGCCGATCCCCAGCAGCGCTGTCCGATCTGACGTCCCATTGCTCATCTTGGTCCGTTGCAGTTCGTTGTGGGTTTGTGTTGAATGGTTACCGCCCTTCAAACACCAACGATGGCGCGGCCGCTGCGCTCGTGGGCATTGACCACCAGCCGCCGGCAAAGTTCGGTAAATGATACGCCGGCGGCGTCCGCGGCTTTCGGCAGAAGGCTTGTGGCCGTAAACCCGGGAATGCTGTTGGCCTCCAAAACGACCGGTTTGAGGCTACCGTTTTCGATGATCAGGTCCACTCGCAACATGTCGCGAGCACCCAACGCCACGAACGTCTGTTCCGCGATTTCCCGCGCCCTCATCTGCACGGTATCGCTGACGGTTTCCGGAGGGCAGAGATACTTGGTCTTACCTTTACTGTACGTGTACTTTGCATCGTAGTCAAAGATCACGCCCGGCGGCACAATCTCGATCACCGGCAGGGATTTGCCGGCCACAATGCCGACCGTGATCTCCGTGCCCTCGACAAATTCCTCGACGATTACGGTCTCGTCATAGGCGAATGCAGCTTCGAGCGCATGATGCCATTCTTCAACTTGTTCCACAAGAATCAGGCCAAGGGTCGAACCCTCGCGATTCGGCTTGACGATACACGGCAATGGGATGCTTTCGGGCACTTCGGCAACCGGCGCCTGCAGCGTGACGCCGTCCGGAACCGGGACACCGCTTGCCTGCAGCACGGTCTTCGTCTGCGCCTTGTCGATTATTAACCGGCTGGCGGCGGCATCGCTGCCCACATAGGCCAGATCTCGTCCTTCCAACAGCTTCTGAATTTGACCATCTTCACCGAATCGGCCGTGCAGCGCGGGAAAAACGACATCGACGTCCGGCGGTAGGGGCGGCAATTCGGCATCGCGGAAAGAAATCTCCTCGACCTTGAATCCCGCCGTGCTCAGCGCGTGGGCAATGGCTGACCCGGATTTCAGAGAAATTTCGTGTTCGGCTGAAGGACCGCCCTTCAGCACTGCGACGTGAATGGACTCCGGCATTGATTCAAACGGGTAAGGTTTCATGGTGGGCCTGGGATTGCGGATTGCCGATTGCGGACCGACTTCGCTCAGGTAGCGACGTCGGTTAAAATTGCGGATAACCGATTGCGGATTGCGACCGGAAATTGCGGAATGGGGTGTCCGCGATACGGTACCTGAATTCGCCTCGATTCACGTTAATTTACGGTTGGGGATTGACAATCTGGGATGACTGTCGATTGCAGTCGGCGCCCGCCCGAAGGACGATCTGAACGGATCCCGGAGTCCTGAGTCCTGGCCTCGTAATTCGGTACTGCGGATGCTACGCGAAACCTGACATTTTGATCTTGTACTTCCGCATTTCGGCCGCC
>CAUZRT010000326.1:0-3897 GCA_963582235.1 Lentisphaeria bacterium | reverse complement strand
TTTCTTTAACAACATCCAGACCCTTCGCCGCCTTCTCATGGCCCTGCGCCTTGGAAAGTGATAACCACATATACGCCTTGATGTAATCCTCCGGAACACCCCTGCCTAAGAAGTAACCGGAACCGAGGCCGAACTGGGCCCCTGCATGACCATACTCGGCGGCCTTGCGATACCATTTGACCGCTTCGGCATAGTTCTTTGGAACGCCCTTGCCGTTGGCGTGTATCACACCGAGGTTGTACTGCGCTTTAGCATCACCGCGCTCGGCAAGCGGAAACCACTCCCGATAGGCAGTCGCGTAATCACCAGCAGCATACGCTGCGACGCCATCATCCCAATCAGCCCACGCAGACCCCAACGCTCCGGCGACTATAAGTGTGTCAGCAATACATCCCACAGCTAATCGTAACGTCAATTGGGACACCGTGTCGCAATGAAATAAAGAAAGCCCAGACGCTTCAATGCTTCTACGAAGACGCGGCCAAGGTGGTGCAAAAGCGGATGGTGTTGAACTTCAAGAAGTCGTTTGAGAGGGCGGTGCGGACGGCGCGGCGTTAGTTGTTGTGCGACTTCTTTGGGTTCAGGCCAGTTTCACTTTGGAGGAAGAAGCCACTCACTACCACCACCATCATCTGGGTAACGGTTCAAACCGAATGCTCTTCGTCGCACCCACCGGCCCCGGAATCCATCGCTCCGTTGTACCAAAAGCCGGCCATGCACTAACATTCAAATTGGACCACTCAAGTGGGGCTGATCAGTGGACGCCGGCGTTTGATGGCCCGTCAGTTTTCTACAACGTATGGCGCACGAGCACCGGCCATGACGGCCAACCTATTTAATCCGGTGACAACACAAAAGCCTAAGAATTGGTGGGTTTTTCTTACAACTCTTATATCAAGAAAGATTGATAATTATGGGTGCATTGGAGATAAAAAACTTGGCCGTCATTACGGAAGTCTGTGACGCCTTCAACAGACATGACGCCGAAGGTATCCTTGACCATTTCGTGGAAGACGCCGCTTGGCTCTTATCGCGTGGTGTGCCGCCTGACGGTCAGACATTGATCGGCAAAAGCGCGATCCGCGATATGCTGCACCAAAGGTTTGGCTCGATCCCCGACATGGCTTGGAATATCAGCAGCCATTGGGTTGGCGGAAACAGGGGTTGTTCTGAATGGCGGGTAACGGGAACGGAGGCCAACGGAAGCAGCTTGAACTGGCTTGGCTGCGACCTTTGGGAGTTGAACGCCGACAGTAAGGTTATCCGCAAAGACACCTACTGGAAATATTCTGGTGGAGAATACTGAGATTGATCGGTCTATCTGATTCATATCGGCGCCGCTTTGCTTGATCGCCGCTTTGATGTCGTCCGGGAGTTCCCCCAGACGTTAGCTCTGCGCCGAACAATCGCCGCTAAGAATTGGTCGAGCCGTCGAGATAATCTGACAGATGGGCGTTTAAATTCCGCGCGTCGTCACTAATCCTATCCATGAGCACAGGTTTTCGGCGGCGCAGAAATTGGATTCCCATCAGATCCAATCCAGGCACTTCCGTGACGATGCCGGCCCGTCGAAAATCTTCGCTTGCTGGACTGTAACGGCGATTTATAGAGCGCCGACGTCTCTGCTTCGGCCTCAGCCGAACAGAAAATTCGCCGCACTCAGAAATTTTTGCGGATGTTCCAGCGCCGGCGAATGGCCGCAACGGCCGACTAAAATGACGTCGGCATGGGGAATGGCGGCGCTCAGCGCGAGGCTGTTTTCGGCGTAGGGAAAGGGCTGGTCGTTGCGTCCATGCATCATCACTACATCGGAGGAGAGCGCGCTCAGAATTTCCACCGGCAGCACCGCGGCGTCGACATATTGCTGCTTGCCGCCGGCGAACATGGAACGAAAATAAGGCCCGTATTCGCCGTCATGAAGAATTTTCATGCGGCTGTCCAATAGCGCGTCGGTTACCACCGACTGATCATAAACCAGGCATTCAACCGCTTCGCGTAATTGCGCCCGCGTCTCGGGGAAGGTCCAGCACAAATTGGTCGATTCGTTGACCTCGAAATGTCCGCCCATCGCGCCGGTGGTCAGCACCTTGGTCACTCGTTCATTGGCGGCGGCGAGACCGAGCGCCAACGATGCCGACAGCGAATGGCCAATAATACCGACCGGCCCGGCTGGTAGACGATCGAGCATGAATTGCGCCTGACGGCGCCACAGGCCGATATCGAAATAGGGCTCTTGCTGTTTGCGCCCCGATTCGCCGAAGCCGATGAGGTCGGTGGCGAAGACATGATAAGACGAGGCGAGCGGCTCGAGCACGAAGCGCCAATTGCCCATGGTCCCGGCGCCGGGACCAGAGCCGTGCAGCATCAGGATCGGAAATCCGGAACCGCCTTCCCAGAAATGGACGGACGTGCCTTCGAATTCTATATCCTGTTCCCTCAACGTCATCGGCCAATTCCCTGCGTCATTCCGGTTTCCATTCGCGGGCCAGTTTTTGCGCCTGTGCCAGTTGCACATCGGACATACCACCCTCCATGATGCCGCGGTTCTTGGCGACGCCGTAGCTGTTTTCGCACATGAAGTCGAGGTTGTACTGGGCCCTTGCATTACCCTGCTCGGCGAGCGGCAGCCATTCTCGGAAGGCCGTGGCGTAATCACTACGCTCCCACGCTGCCACGCCATCACCCCAAGCAGACCCAGCGCTAAAGAGAAGCGCAACGGCGAGTGTGGCGACCAGCTGTTTCATGCGGGAAAGTCTAATTGAATTAGGGGCCGATGGGGAGTCGAGGCGCTAGGGGTATTGGGTGTCGGGGCCAACACCTGAGCTACCCGCTTAATCGCCTTTGGGTGTCGGCGCCTCTCTTCTCCCTCCGCCACCACCCATGAACGCAAGCAACTGAGGCCAGCGCGATGGTTGAAGGATCTTATTCCGAATCACCCGTCGCGTCGTAACCGGACATGAGCCGATCTGTCATCCCGCACATGCCTTCCCAATCGGCCTCGCGAAACGCGTGCATGCGGGCGATGAACGCGGGGCCGATATAGAAGCGCTCATAGAGCATGTGACGGCCGGCAAATTCGGTCCCGACGGCGTCCCAAGCCGCTTTAAATAGCTTAAACCGATGCTCCGCGCTGTGCTCGGGTGTGGACCAGTAGGTTTCAAACTTCTCGCGCATTTCCGGGTTTTCGAGAACCGACATGTCCGAAGGCATTTGCATTGTGCCGCCGCCCATAAGCTCACGAAGTGTGGTGCATAATTCGTCGTAATGGGTATAGCACCAGTAAATCGCGCCATACATCAGCCGCCGGTTTATGTTCACATATCCGTTGGCCAGTGTTTCGTGATCATGCACTTGGCCCTGCACCATGCCGTCGATCATGCTTTCCATCGCTGCGATATGGCCGAGCGTGTCCTGAACCGCCGGTATTTTTATCGAGCCGGTGACCTCTGCGATACGGCGCGCAATTCCTGCAAGAAACCTTAGCTTGGAATGGTACCGCACCGTCGATTGGTGATTGCCCAAACTATGGGCCGCGGTGTCGTAGTAAATATCGACCGACAGTTCGACGTCATCGTGAACGAACACCCGCTCCCACGGCACATGGACATTTTCACAGATAACGATGCAGTCGGATTCATCGAATCGATAGGACAAGGGATTGTCGAACTCACTTACCGCATGCATTTCGAACGATTTGCGGGACCATAGACTGAGGCCGGGCGTATCGATTGGGATGCCGCAGGTAATGGCCTCTTTGTTAAATTCTGGCGCCAGTCTTTGAATATTTCCCAGCCATATCTCATGCGAAAACGGCGCGGCCGTGGCCAGCATTTTGACGCCGTCTACAATCACACCTGAGTCATCCTCTTTCGACACCCGAAGAGCCGGCAGAGTTTT
>CAUZRT010000325.1:0-3902 GCA_963582235.1 Lentisphaeria bacterium | reverse complement strand
ACACGTTCGAGCTCCGTGGCACAGGCGCGCTCGATCTTGATCTCGGGCGGCAGTTGCGCCAGGATACGGTAATTGCGCACGGCCGTTGTCGTTGACAGCAAAAGGCGAATCTTGAATTCCGGATGTGTCTTCTGAACCTGGCGCCAGGCATTGACGAAAACCCGGGATTCGAGGACGAATTGTCCGACGGCAGTGCACGCATTGCAGGCGCACTGGCACGGGCGTTCGCTGAGCCAGCAGCAGATCTCGTTAACGCCCTTGGTGGCGAAATCGGTCATCCATTCAGCAATGAGATCCGTCAACAGCGGCTGCGATGCGCACGGGGCGCGGTGCTGATTGCCGGTCTTGTGGGCGAAATAGCGGCCGGCCAATGCACTGTCGCCGATACCGGCCAGCTCGGGGTATGCCCGGAACAGGCCCCGCCTGTGGAGAAAATTGAGATGAATGATATCCGGCAACGCGTGGAACGCCCGCCGCTGCGCCTCCTGGTACAGGTCCATGTCCATCTTGCCGATGCGGTTCGGCCTGCCCCGCTTGATGCCCGCAAGTTTGATGTTCAGCCTGCCGTAATTGAGTTTCATCGACGTCAGCCACGGCATCCAGTCGGGCGGATAGTTCCACAGCCCGCGTTCCTCGATATCGGGCCAATCCCGGACCTTCGCCAGCGGGATGGTCACGGATGTCTCGGTCATGAACGGCTCGAGCAACTGGTACAGTGTCATCACGGCGTAGTAGGCGCCGCGATCGGTGACGCCGTTCAAGACCAGTCGACGGTTTCCCGCCGGCTCGATGACGTAGCCTTGCTCGTGATTCAACTCGATGTCATCGCCGGCGATGCCGATGACGATCTCGAACTGCTTGCCGTTCGGCGCTTGCCCCGTCTTTTCCTGGAATAAGCGCTGCAGCTCGGCAACCGCCTGCTGCCCGGCCTCGCCGAGGCCGGCGCGTGAGGTTATGCCGATCTCGCCGGGAGCCAATACGACCTTCTGCCTTATGTCGATCGCATGTGGCAACGGCAGCAGATGCCGGAGCCATTGCGTTTCCTCGGCCGGTGTCACATTCTCGACCAGCGCATCGGCTGAGACGGTGGCAGCAATCATGAATGCACACGTCGCGATGGCGCCCAGTGCCGTCGTTATTCGGGGCGTATTTTGCATCATAAGAGCAGCCACTCCTTGGAACCGATTAAACTATGTTCTTTCCCAGCCGTCCCGTCGGCGAACGGGTGATTGGACGGCACATTAGTCCTGCCGTCGACTGCATGCAAGTGACGTCAGTTTCGCCGTTGGTTCCGTTGTAACTGCTTTGCGTTGGTCGTAGATTGGGGCGTGTATTAGACATCAGGATATTTTTCGATGTTGCCTTGTTAGCACCCAACCCAATAACCATCGGCATCTGTTATGGCGTTTGTTAAAGTGTGGCACGCCGTTACACTTGCGGCGGCCCTGCTGTTCCAAGTGTTCGCAGGCGGCCAGGCGCTTGCCGGGACGTACTTCATATCGGCCGCGGGTCGCGACGATGGCGACGGCAGTGAAGCCAATCCCTGGAATCGTTTTGAGACTGCCGTCCCGGCGCTCAAGGCCGGTGACACGGTTGTCGTTGAGCCCGGCGTCTACCGTGGCCCGATCCAGCTCTTTGGCCGCGGGGCGGACGACGCGGAAGTACATCTGGATGGGGGCGAAGCGGGTGTTGTATTCCTCTCGCGCGAGCCTTGGGGGGCGATCATCGAGGGCAGCCCGGAGCAGAAACCGAAGATTCCGATCCTGCATCTCGGCCGTGCCAGAAACGTGACGATCGAGGGCTTCTTCTTTCGACGCACGACCCCGATCAAGGGGTCACTCGCCGTCGGCATGGGCAAATCCGGCATTACGATCCGCGGCTGCAAGTTTGAAGGGGTGTACACCGGTGTTGGTTTTTTACGGTGCAGCAATTGCCTCATGGAAGGCAATCTGTTTGTCAGAACTGCGGTCGGTCTCTACCTGGGGCGCCGCGGCGGCACGGAGTATGTGGTGCGCAACAACACATTCATCGGTTCAAACGGGGTCCTTGCCGGCTATACCCACGGCCGGAATTATTCGCACGCGGTCATTGAAAACAATATCTTCGTTGATTGCGACAATGGGTCGATCCATAAGATGGGTGTATTTTCAAAAATGGAGTTGGCAAACAACTGCTTCTGGGACGTCAAACCCGAGCGTCGTGAACAGTTCAAGTTCTTGCGTAATGCGCCCTGGAAGGGCGAGATCAAGGAGCCCCGAAGCCTGGACCTGGCCTATCGTGGCACGGAGCTGATTGCGGACCCGCTGTTTGCCGATGCGGGAAACGATGATTTCCGGCTCTTGCCGGAGAGCCCGTGCCTGGGAAGCGGAAAGGACGGCGCCGATATCGGGGCATTTGGATTACGAAATGAAACTGGAAACTGAAAACGTGGAACTGCGCAGTCGGCTGTGCTCGGACGGTTGCGGCATTCTCTGGCTGCCAGTGCTGTTGGCTATCGCGCTCTCTGCCGCCGCCTCCGGGGACCGGAGCTACGAAATACCGAGAGCGCCCGCCGAAATGAAGATCGACGGCGCCCTCAGCGAGTGGGCAAACGTGGCGCCGTTCGTGATCGATCCGAGCGTCGACAAGGTGTGCAGTGTCTACCCGCAGAATCGAGCCTGGAACGGCGCTCGCGACTGCAGCGCCGCGATCTGGTTGGCCTGGGACAAGGTCAATCTGTACCTGGCGGCCGACGTGATCGATGACATGCCGTTGCGGGACAATATCTTCGCGCGCGACCAGGCGCCCTGGTTGAGCGATTCCATTGAGATCTGGCTCGGCGCCGCGGGTGCGGACAAACGAAACAGGCGGACCGAAAACGATTACAAGCTGTGCCTCACGACGCGTCGCGAAGGCGACCTGAAAGTGACCGGCTGGCTGAAGCCCGAGCAGGTCGAGCAGCTCGAGGTCGCGCTGACCCGCACCGACAATGGCTACCGGGTGGAAGCACGGATGCCGTTCGTACTTTTCCCGAGCATTGCAACTGAGACCGGCGCCGAGCTGGGCCTCAACGTTCATGTCAATGACGCCGATGAATCGGGCACGGCCGAGTCCGTTCTGAGCTGGTCAAATGACCCGGAGAGCAAGTCTTTCAAGCGCCCCAACTTGTGGGGCAAGGCGACGCTGGTCGACACCCAAACGAATGCCGCCGAAGCGGTAAAAGACTGGACAGAACGCACGTCCGAAATGCCGGGCTGGCGGAAATTGACAACACTCGGCGGCCGCGAGCCGGCCCTGTCACCCGGCGGCAAGACGGTGTGCTTCGTCCGCTTTGTCGACGGCAAGAACAACCTTTGGCTGGTCAGTGTCGATGGCGGCGAGGAGAAACAGCTGACCGTCGAAGGTGCAATACAACCGGCCTGGTCACCCGACGGCAAGACCATCGCCTTTGCCTCGGAACGAACCGGACGTGACTGCCTTTGGCTCATCGAGGCTGCATCCAAGAACTTGCGACAACTCACGAACAACGGAACCGGCGACAGTTTCCCAGATTTCTCGCCCGACGGCAGGACAATTGCTTTCAACCGCTACCAGAAAGGTTGGCGAGTGATGCAGGTGCCGACTGGTGGTGGCGACGTGTCGCCACTGGTGGATACCGTTGGTGCCCGTCATTCGGATTGGTCACCGGACGGCACGGAAATCGCTTATGCCTGGCGCGAGTCGGATCATGTCAAAACCGAAATCTGGATCGAGTCCATCGCCGGCGGCGAGAAGCGCCAGGTCTCCTACGACACAATGAACCAAGGCACGCGGCAACCGGCATGGTCGCCGGATGGCAAATGGGTTGTGTACGTCGAAACCACAATGCAACCGGATTGCCGGCTCTCGGTTGTCACGTCGCAGGGGAAGGGGAAATACCGGGC
>CAUZRT010000324.1:0-3903 GCA_963582235.1 Lentisphaeria bacterium | reverse complement strand
GCGCGTACCTCATCCAGGCGAGAAACCGGATAGGTCTGCGGGCATTGCTTAAGACCCTCAGGGTCGGAGTCGATGCGTTCGACGATGGCGATCAACGCATCGATGAAAGCGTCCAGCGTCTGCTTCGATTCCACCTCCGTGGGCTCGATCATCAGGGCTTCGTGAACAATCAGCGGGAAGTAGACGGTCAGTGGATGGAATCCGGCATCCAACAACGCCTTGGCAATGTCCATGGCATTGATGCCGCGCTCGCTGTGACGCTCGGCGGAAAGCACACATTCATGCATGCAGATACGGTCAAACGGCACATCGAAATACGGCGATAAACGGACCCGTAGATAATTAGCATTGATGACGGCGTTCTCGCCGACACGCTTGAGGCCCTCGCGCCCGAGGGTCAACGTATAGGCATAAGCGCGAAGAATGACACCAAAGCTTCCGTAAAACGGTGCGATGTAGCCGATGCTGCCTCGATAATGGTACTCGAGTGAATAGCTGCCGTCCTGGCGTTTTGTTACGCGAGATGTCGGCAGGAACGGGACCAGCCGTTTGCTGACGCCGACGACACCGGCGCCCGGCCCGCCGCCGCCGTGGGGCGTCGAAAATGTCTTGTGCAGATTCACATGCATAACGTCAAACCCCAGGTCGCCGGGCCGAAGGCGCCCGAGAATGGCGTTGAGGTTGGCACCGTCGCAGTAAATCAAGCCGCCGGCACGGTGAATCATTTCGCAAATCTCGCCGATGTTCGGATCGTAAAGGCCCAGCGTGTTCGGACAGGTAATCATGAGACCGGCGAGGTCATCGTTCAGGTACGGCTCGAGGCTTTCCAGTTCGACATTGCCGTCCGCGGCCGTAGGAATTTCCTGCGGTACAAACCCGGCAATGGCGCCGCTCGCCGGGTTTGTACCATGCGCATTGTCGGGAATCAGCATGATCCGGCGAGCCTGCCCACGTTTTTTGTGATAGGCGGCGATCATCATGATGCCGGTCAGTTCGCCATGGGCACCGGCCAGCGGCTGCATGGTGAAATTGGCGAAGCCGAGAATCCGGCAGAGCAGCATTTCATATTCGTACAAGACGGCCAGCGCGCCTTGCGTCAAGGCGCCACCGCCGCGCAATTGCGGCAGCAGCGGATGCAAGCCCGCGAATCCCGGAAGTGATGCGATCCGCTCATGGAATTTCGGGTTGTACTTCATGGTACACGACCCGAGCGGATAAAAGCAGGTGTCCACTGCCAGGTTCTTGCGACTGAGATTGATATAATGCCGGACCACATCGAGCTCGGACACTTCGGGCAGCGCCGCCGGTACGTGCCGCTCGAGGGCCGCAGGAATCGCGTTCTTTGCAGGAACATCCAGTGCCGGCAGAGACGAGCCGCGCCGCCGCGTCCGACCTTTTTCGAAAATCAGACTTTCCATAAATTCCGTACCTGTTTCACCGTGCCAGCACCGCTTCCAACGCCACGGCCAGGGAACAGATTTCCTCTTTGGATCGTTTTTCAGTGACCGCAACCAGAAGATCGTTGCGCCGCTCCCGGTAATAGCGCCCGAGCGGGAAACCGGCGGCGAAACCCTTGTCGATCATACGCCCGACGACTTCAGCTGCTTCGAGCGGGAGTCGGATAACAAACTCGTTGAAGAATGCCGCCTGGGGCAGCAGCGCGACGCCGGGTATGGCAGCCAGCAGCTCGCGGGCGAAACAGGCCTTCGACGCGCACAACTCGCCCACATGCCTGAATCCGGTTTTGCCGACACCGGACAGGTAGACAATCGCGGCCAACGCGCACAAACCTTCGTTGGTGCAGATGTTCGATGTCGCATTCTCGCGGCGGATCTGCTGCTCGCGTGCCTGCAGGGTCAGCACGTATCCGTCACGCTCCTGCGTATCGACCGTGCGCCCGACAATACGGCCCGGCATTTTGCGCATGTACCGAGTCCGGGTCGCCATGAAACCCAGATACGGCCCCCCAAACGACAGGCTGATCCCCAGGCTCTGACCTTCGCCGGTGACGATATCAAAACCGAATTCACCGGGTGGTTTACAAAGTGACAAGGCGATCGGGTAGGTCGAGCAGACAGTAATTATCTTCTTGCTGCGCGCGATCTCGACAAGCTCATGCCAGTCATCGATTGTCCCGAATACATTGGGATATTGAACCAGCACGCACGCCGTCTCGTTGTCGAGTTCGGCCTTCAATTCGTCCATGTCCGTTGCAGTCTCCGTTGTCGGTGTCTTCGTGATGACCAGATCAACATCGAGATTCTGACTGTAGCAACGGATCATCTCGCGGTAGATTGGCGACACCGTGCCGGCCAGGACGGCCTTCCGGCGACGGGTTGTGCGAGAACGCCCATCATCATTGCCTCAAAGAGGGCCGTACCGCCATCATACAGGGATGCGTTCGCGACCTCCATCCCGGTCAACCGGGCAAATGGCGGACTGGTATTCGAACATCGCCTGCAGCGTCCCTTGCGACGCCTCCGGCTGATACGGTGTGTAGGACGTATAGAACTCGCCGCGCGAGGTTATTTCGGAGACGACCGCGGGAATGATGTGATCATAGAATCCGCTGCCGACGAAACAGATCAATTGATGCGCGTTGGTTTCGGCGAGCCCCGAAAGACAGCGGCAGACCTCGTATTCCGACATGCCGGCCGGGACATCATCCAGCTTGGGTTCGGCTGTGGTAATGCCGCCGCGCTGCCACAATTCATTCATATCCGCGACGCCGATAGTGGCCAGCATTTCGGCTCAATCCTGATCGGTATTGGCGATGTAAGGCATAGGATGAGGAATGTTTGATGACGTGAGCCATCCGTCGGCTGACGGACGCGGCGCCACTCACGTGGTTAATAGAGAAACTGGGATTGACTCAAGTGCCCCCCACAGGTTGTGATCGGCAAACGGTCTGCCGCGTGCTGTCGCCCGCATGGGCGACTTTGGAGTGCGGCAGCTTGACGCCGCTTTCATTGTTGCACTCTCAACGGCGTCGCAATGAGGCCGGAGTTGCACGACGACGACACAGGCGCGATCGATTGCTGGCACCGCGGCACACCGCCACTCCGTGGGCCGCCCAAAGCGGCGTCAAGCCGCCGCACTCCCCTGCCTGACCGCTACGCGGTCAGGCAGGCAAGACACTACCCATTGGGGGCCACTTGAGTCAATCAGCCACACAGTATAGAGAATCGGGAATGGGGATGAGGGTTGGGTGCAGTTTCGGCAGTGAGAAGTTTGGCACCGGCTCCTCCGTCTGCGTCCGCCGACGAATGACGGCTTTATTTCAGTTCAAAACTCTGTATACCGGACGGGCACAGTAGCACCACGCAATCCGTCTCCGTCAACCGACGGATGACGGATTGACACGTGGAATGTGATGCTACTGGTACAGCCGACGGCAGCCACCATTCAGTCAATGACCACAATTCAAACCTGAACGATCAATCACCCGCCTTCGCCTTCCTCGGACGTCCGCGGCGCCTCGGCCTGACCTCATCGTCAGACATCGGATCGTTGTCGATTCCGTCCGGGTCATGAGTAGTGAACTCCTCATACTCGGCGTCCGACATCAGATGGTCGAGCTCATCAGGATTGACATCCTCGAGTTTGCAGATCCAGCCTTGTTCTTCCGGTGACGCGTTGACGATCTCCGGCCGATCCTCCAGACCTGAATTGACCTCGCTCACGGAACCACCGATCGGACTGTAAATGTCCGACGCCGCTTTGACGGACTCGACGGCGCCGAGGATGTCGCCCTGACTCATCGCCGCACCGATTTCCGGCAATTCAATGAATGTGATGTCGCCCAACTCCTTGGCCGCATAGAACGAGATGCCGACGGTCGCCACCTCTCCTGCCACTTCCACCCACTCATGATCTCTCGTGTATTTTTTCATTATTGACTCC
>CAUZRT010000323.1:0-3903 GCA_963582235.1 Lentisphaeria bacterium | reverse complement strand
CTCCCTGGTTTCTTTGCATACCGATGGCAGCGGCTCAGCGGGCAGGATCAGGTGGTTCGTCACTGCCGGTTCGATGACATGGACCGTGTAGTCGGCGCCGTTGCCAATGGCGGTGAGTACGATTGACATTGCGAGGATTCCCAAGGTTTGTTTGTTGAGGATGCGCATGATTATCTCCTGTGTTGTTGATCGTCAAGTGTTCGATCGGAAGGGTTAACTGTCCTGGCAACTGAACATCTCTTCCTTTGCCCGGCCAATCCGAGCGTAGGCGGCGATGACATCGAGATTGTAACTGTTGAGTGTTGCTAAAGCGCCGAGGTCGCACCGGTCACGCACGCCTTCGGCAAATGTTTCGCAGGCCTTGCGCATCAAGGCCTCCGATTGGTCCAGATGCCTGGTCGCCGCTGAACGTCCCGCGTCGAGATCGTCGAAACTTCCGCTGCCCTGTGCTGCTGCCGCTTCGAGGTCGGCGCTGCGCGCACGAAACAGATGCGACACGGACTGGCAGTAATAAACAGCGTGACGCGTGTGACGTTCGAGTGCGATCAGGTTGTCCCGTCCGGCGGCACGGCTCACACGGACGGCCTGAACCAGGTCGTCGGAGCTTTTTTCATATATTTTTGCGATTTCGTCCAACCGTTTACTCCTTTCGGAACGGTCCGGGAAGTCCTCCCAGAGGCCGGCAATCCATAACGGCACAGGGAAAGACACGCAGAAGACATCGCGGTGCATCTGTTCGGTAACCTCTTCGATTCGGCAGAATGCCCGCATGATATGCGGCATGGCGCGCTGGCCGCACACCGGTTCGTAGAGGTGTCGGTAGGCCTTGTGCGGTGTCCACCCTTTCTTCCACGCGGTATGGGCGAGATAGTGGAACGTCGGCAACAGGTTCGAGTGTTGCCATTGGCGTGTCTGAAAACCGCGGGCACCCACGTTGCGCACCCCTTCAATGATCTTGTGAACGGATGATCCCGTCAATTGGGGCAGCAACCCGATGTTGTCATCTTCAGCGCTGACCACAACGCTATACTGGATTGCCTCAGGGTCCTCCTGCTTGAGGGTATCCGTGCGACTGGCAACGTAGAACGGCATGTAGCCGTAGGAGGCGAGGTATCGGCTGCCATGGGGAAAGACGAGCGGTAGAAAACGATGCAGCTCGGCGGACAGGCTGGAAGGCGAGACGGTGGCGCCGCGGCGTGCCTTGCTGAGATCAAGGCCGCGCTCATTGATCAGGTGATCCAGGGCGTACAGGATGACGATGTCACCGCGCACCTCGTGCACTGCACGGTCGGCAGCACCCTCGGCATGGCGGGCGGCTTCCTTCTGCAGGGTTTCCAGCGTCATGACTTTGCTGAGGCCGTATTTCTTGTCGAGAATACGCCAGGCGCGTTCACAATCACCGCTCGAGCCGCCGAACTCGGTCGAGGAGAAGAAAAAGGCATCGGCCTCGGAAAAGGCGTCGATATGTGCCTGAAGGTTGGCCAGGACGGCATCCAGGAACACCGGGTTCCTGACGCTCATGCAGCGGCCGGTTTCGACATCGGGCCCTTCACGCCAGATGCCGTATCGGATACGATTTATGGGGGTCTTCTTGGTCTTGTGCTGCGGCTTGGTCAGTTCGCGGATGCGCTGGCGTATGGCGGGATCGAAATCGGCCGCTGCACCGGAAACGAGGCATTGCATCCCGCGGTCATGTGCCATACGAAAGACTTTGCGGGCATAAGCCTGGCCGGCTTTGATGCGCTGGTCGTATGGGCCCTGGCGAATCAACTGCGGATTGACGAATACCCCGTGTTTCGCGTCACCGGATGCGGCAAACAGGTGGTACCCGGGGTGGTCGGGCTTGATTTCGGGACGCCACCCGAAGTTCGTCTCAGCCAGTGTTTTTCTGGCACCGTGGAATCGCAGGTCGATGAACGGGTCGAACGGCCGTACGCAGAACAGAATTCCGTTGTACCTCAGCTTGGCCAGTTGATCGATCAGCACCCGGTAGTCCTCGGCGGGCCAGGCACATTCATTGTTGGCAAAGTCATTGTATGTCCGGAACGTACGGATTGTCAGATCCGGTTCGCAGCGAGTCGTTTTTTTGGGGAAAGAGAGTGCCGCCGGCCGGTCAGGCAGGATGTCGCCATGCAGTTGGTAACGGACCCCCCAGCGTTCGACCAGGTCATAAACGCCCCATAGTACGGCAATGGGCGCCCCGCCTTCAATGGCAAATGTGTTACGGTCGATCCATCGAAAGGCGTACCCCTGATCGGACAGGCCATCCGCTTTGAGGTCCAGTACAACGGTGATACCCGTCGCCTTTCGCCGGCTCGCGACGATCCGCGGTTGATGTTTGAAAAGTTGCTTTGTGTATTGCGCCAACTCCTGCGCTGCATGACGCACGAGCCGGCGTGGTTTCGAACCGATAACGATGCGATGGATTTTCATGGGAGGCCCTCGAAGCTGTTTTTGAATGTTGCCGGGAAAACAGTGAATGATCGATCAGCGTTACACAACAAAGAGTTTCTGCGGGAGCGTATTGAGCCGCTGCAGCCCCTCGCTTGTAATGAGGTAGGGGTCCTCGACCTTTTTCGTTTCAACCATGACCACCTGATTCGGTTCGAAGGTTATCTTTTCGCTCCCGTCCCTGAGCAGGCCGGGGAAACGTGCAGTTTCCGTCATGTCGACGTCGCCGTTTTCCGACACCATCGGGCTGCCGCCGATAAGCGGTTCCTCGTGGATCTCCAGGCCGACGCTGTGGATGCACCACCAGTTGACAAGCCCATCCTTTTTCAACCGCTCGTCGCAGGCGGTGTATGCCTCGATGGTTGTCATTCCCGGCTTCAACTCCTGCACCAGCGTCTGCACAATACGCCACTCGAACTCGTACAGGTCGACAATTTCTTTTGGCGGTGTGCCGAGGTAGAACGACCGCTTCCAGTCGGAAACATACGCCTGGCAGGTGACGATCAGATCGAAGAGCACTTCCTGATCGTCGTTCGCCATGATGATGAACTCCTCGGAAAAACGCTGATCCCTACCGGCGAAGGGTGCCCATTTCTTGGCAAGCGCCCTTTGATAGGTGCAGAAGAAGTCGGCGCCCCGATCTTTGACTGTCTGTTCGAATTCGTCCAGGAGTGTGTGTATGGATGTCCCTTCTTCCCAGCCGTCCAGCATCTTCTTGACGCCCGCTTCACAAGCGTCGACGGCGGTCTGAATGAAGCCGATCTGCTTCGGGCTCTTGGCGGCACGGAATTGCCACAGGATCCACTCACCGTCGACCAGTTCGATGCCGGGCAGTTCGGCGATTATCCAATCCATGATGCCGGCGGGAACAAACCCCAGCTCGAAGCCGACCCTGGCGTTTTCCAGGCCGTTTTGCCTGAGCACCCGTGCCAGGGCATCCACCATCGTGCCCTGATCGTAGTACGTTGAATCGGTGTATCGTCCGACGGACTCGTCGATCCAGGGAGCGTTCTCCATTCTTTGATTCAGCCTCGGCGCCACTGCCAGGGTTTTTCCGGATGCGAGAAAAACCACGCCGGCAGGGGCCTCGCGGAATCCAATGTCGACAAATATCTTGTTCCAGTCATTCAGGAGAAGCGCGGTTGTATGCGGCTCCATGGCCACCAGCGCGTCTATTTGCTCATCCTTCATGATCCGGTGGATCCGGGAGAAGTCTAAACCGTCTATTTCAATTCCATCCATGTTATCCAAGCATCGATCTATCATGTTTCGGTTAAGGTAATCCGCTTTCCGATTCAGGGTAACTCAGCGTTCAACCGGCACGGGCCCTTCCGGGGTGATCCGGATGAGCTGGCACCGTACAAAGGACGGTCGGAACTCGCCCATCGACTCCGGGTACAGGACCAGTACGACATCCGGCTCCACCTCGACCATCGACCCGTTGAAGGAAGC
>CAUZRT010000322.1:0-3903 GCA_963582235.1 Lentisphaeria bacterium | reverse complement strand
GGTGGTGTACCAGTTTAACAGTCTGCCCCATCGGCCTGCGAGAACTCGGTTTTCTGCCTAAGAGTATGGTGTTCGCG
This sequence comes from Lentisphaeria bacterium, assembly GCA_963582235.1. Taxonomy (GTDB): domain Bacteria; phylum Verrucomicrobiota; class Lentisphaeria; order JABSQK01; family CAJWLW01; genus CAUZRT01. The sequence continues at coordinate 3,826 of CAUZRT010000322.1, read as the reverse complement.
CTTCTTCTTGCCGAGTGAACCCTTGCGGCCGGAATGGTGCCGGTGGGGCGAAGCGTCTAATTCCAGTTAATTTTTTCGCGAATACGCAACGCAAAGTTTCTGAGGAGCGTTCGTCAACTCTCCCTGCGACGCGGTTATTACGATTTGAAACTTTGCAGCCGGACACGTTCTGGGGGACGTTTGCCCTCCAGGGGGATGACTACAATCTATTGGTCCCCAAACAGCAAAAACCTAACAGCGCACACCAACTTTCTGAGTATTCGTGCGGGTGAACTGTTGCCGTATGGCATTGCTAGTCACACGTTCGTATCACGTTCGATGCGGTCGCACAGCTCATGTTACTCCCATTCACACGTCGATTTCTCCTCGAGTATCTTCCCGGGAAGGGGATGCTGTACTTCTGGGGGATCCTGTTTCTTTTTCTCACCGTCTACACGACGACGACGATCCCCCATTACGTCGGCGACGGCATCGAGTTGCTGAATCAGAGTGATACCGGTCTTGCCGTTTCGAATGTGGATCTACTTTACGTGATCGGATGGCGGATCATTGGGCTCGGCGTTCTGCTTTGCATCTTCAGGGTCCTGTCCCGAATCTACATATTCATTCCCGGCCGACGGGCGGAGGCCGAAGTTCGGCAGGATTACTACAATGCCTGCATCACGATTCCGCCCCGTCATCTGAGTGGGTACCGCACGGGCGATCTGTTGAGTCGCGGCACGAACGATGTGTCAACGATTCGTGTCCTGCTGTCGATGGGCACTCTGCACATCACGAACAGTGTCCTGATGTTGGGCTTTTGCCTGGTCAACATGTTCTGGATCAGCGCGCGCCTGACCATCATTTGCCTATTAACGCTGTCGCTCGTGGCCGTGGTCATGAAGTTCCTATCGGTCAGGCTGATGAATCGGGCGCGGACTGTGCAACGGCAGCTTGGCACGCTCACCGAAACGATTCGCGAGTTGCTACGCGCTCATACACTGTTGACCATTTACCCGGTGTTCGGCTGCCTTATTCAAAGGTTCACCCGTGACAACGGCCGTTTCACGCACGATTCGGAACGTCTGCAACGGCTTCGTATTTTCGTATTCAACATTTCCATGACTCTATCGGCCCTTGCCGTATTCATCTTGATACTGGTGGGCGGTCCACTCGTCATCGACGGGGAACTCACCGTTGCCGATTTCGTTGAGTACAGTATTTATCTGGGCCTGGTATCGGACCCGTTGCGTATCTGGGGATTCCTCGTCGCAATCATGCAGAGCGGCGAAGTCTGCCTCGAACGCGTCTACGAAATCTGCGACCTGGCTGATCGGGTTAAGGAAATGGAAGGGCGGAAGCCGGTGGCGAGGGCATCGGACCTGCCGGGTGCCGGGGATGAACGCGAGGCGTTGATCTCCATTCGCAATCTTGCATTCACGTACAAGAGCCGGGCAGAAGCAGAGGCGGTCGAGTCGAATCAGGAGACGGACCGGCCCGCCTTTTCCCTGCAGATAGACGCGCTCGACATCGTGCCGGGACGTAAGTACGGCATATTCGGTCACACCGGCTCGGGCAAGACGACGTTCCTGAATCTCGTGACGGGCAACCTGGCGGCGCCACCGGGCACATGTTTCTTCGCCGGTGTCGATTACGAGCGCATCGCTACGGACGTACTGCTGAAACAGTTTGCGATTGCGGCCCAGGACAACCGTCATTTCGACGGCTCGATTCGCATGAACCTCGACTTGATTCGCGACCACTGCAGCGATGAAACCGGCACCCTGCATCGCCGTACGTCATTCGATGATGCATACTCAATAAGTCAACTCGCATCGGACATCGAGACCTTCCGTACCGGCTTGGAAACCGTTGTCGGCGAGCATGGTATCCGACTTTCAGGCGGGCAGCGTCAGCGACTCGCAATTCTCCGGGCCCTATTGAAGCCGCGCCGTGTTCTGTTTCTCGATGACGTCATTTCCGCTGTCGACCATGAAACGGAGAAAAAGATCCTTACGGCCATGTTTTCGCTGTTGCCGGATGAAACCATGGTTATCATATCTCACCGGATCTCTGCCCTGATACCGTGCGATGAAATTTTGGTAATGGAAGACGGCCGTATCGTCGATCGTGGACCGCACGAAGATTTGCTCGAGCGACATGCAGTCTATCGGGCGACCTATCACCATCAAGTTGTGGAACAGAAGCTGGTGGAAATGGAAAGATGAAAGATCGCGGTCTGTTAAGATTTTTTCTCAGTTACGCCATGCATCACAAGGGTCGGTTTCTACTGGCGTTTGCGCTGATGCCCTTGTATGCGGGCTTGATGTCGGTCGCACCGAAAGTTACGGCGCAAGCGGTCGACGTCGGCATTATGAAAGGCGACGTGCGGTTTACGATCGGCGCCGCCTTCGTTTATCTGGCCTGCGTGTTAGGGGCTTTTGCCCTCATGATTGGGCAAAACCTTTGTATGCAGACCGCCGGGCTCCGGACATTGGCGTCGATCCGCGATGCGGTACTACGCCATATCTGCTTTCTCGGCAAGGATCGATTCGATAAGCAACCCTTGGGCGTGTATGTGAGCCGGTCGACGAGCGATGTCGAAGTAATCGGCGAGACGATGGCGGCCGGCCTCACAAATCTCATTTCCGACGCGATGCTGATCCTTTTAATTTTCGTCAACATTATGCTGGTCAGTGTCGAACTCGGTTTGTGGACGTTGATCCTGGTGCCTGTGCTGGTTGTCATTGTTGATGTCTTCCGGCGCATCCTTCGCCGGCTCTACGACGTGATCCGTACAATCAACGGACGCCTGACCGCACGCATAAATGAGTCTTTGACAATGGTCTTCGAGATTCAGAACTTCAACCTGACCGACGCCTTTATGGCGGACTTCGATCGCCACAACTCCGAGTACCGTGACAAAAACATTCATGCCATCAGCCATGAAGCGCTTGTGTATTCGATTATTGAAGGCCTGTCGTTCGTTGCCATTGGCGCCGTCCTGATACTTATCACGCGACCGTCTGTGATGGACGATGGTCTGATGATCGGTGGCATCGTTGCCTATCTTCAATGGCTGGGGCTGATATTCCTGCCGATCAAGCAAATGGGCTCACGATTTGCAGTACTGCAGGCTGCCTTTGCCGCACTCAACAAGATCCACCAGGTCATGTCTCTGCCGCTACCGCGCGACGAGGGTAAGTCGCTGGTAATCAGGACGGACCTGGTCATTCGTAATTTGAACTTTGCCTACAGCCCGGGCGAACCCGTGCTCGAGGACATCGATCTCGAGGTGCCGAGCGGCAGCAGTCTCGCCATCGTCGGTCCAACGGGCGCCGGCAAGTCAACCATAATCCGGCTGATGATCAGGCAGTACGAGCTGACCGCGGGCGCCGGTCAGATATTGATCGGCGGTGTTCCGATACAGGAAATCACGCGACAACGCCTGAAAGAGACAGTCGTGTTGGTGCCGCAGGAACCATCGATTTTTAACGAAACCGTCTTTTACAACATTGCTCTGAACCGTCCTGACGTGACGGCGGCCGACGTCGAATCCATCTGCCGGAATATCCTGGCGGACGATTTCATCCGACAACTTCCCGACGGCTACAATTCCGTCCTCGACAGCGAAGGCGCCAACCTGTCCATGGGGCAGCGGCAGCTGATCGCCCTGGCCCGGGCCTTGTCTTCTCGCGCAAACATACTGATCTTCGACGAAGCCACTGCCAATATCGACACGCAAACCGAGGTAATGATTCAGAAAGCACTGGCATATGTGATGCAGCAGAAGACAACGATTCTGATCGCGCACCGACTGTCCACCATTCGTGACGTGGACACCTTC
>CAUZRT010000321.1:0-3918 GCA_963582235.1 Lentisphaeria bacterium | reverse complement strand
GTGGAATGTGATCCACTGGCGGTGGTCTGTGGTCGGTTGTCACCGCGGCCGCCATCAGCCCGTGTCCGTTGGCACAGGAATAAGGAAAGTGATGCCGTACCACGGATGAGGGAGAGACTTTATAATGACGGGTGACCGAGCCGAGCTCACCCCACCACAGCCAGCTCGATGTCCATGATATCGGCCAGTTTTTGAATGGTCTTGACATGATGCCCGAGGCCCAGGGCGCAGTGGTGCGTCGGCCCTTCTTGGCACCACGCCGCCAGCCAATCGGCGGGCTTAAGCGGAAAGATCGTGCGCGTGTTGCAGTTGCCCAGCTTAAGAACCTTGCCGGGCACCGCCTCGCCTTCCGATGCCACCAGTTTCAGCCGCCCGGCACCCGTTTGCGTCATTCCCAGGATGGTGATCGGGCCGTTCTTGACGTTGAACTCGACACTGACACCCGAGCCGCGCTTGCCGTGGTACAACTCGAGCCCGCGCAAGATCGGCTTGTGGCCGGTGATCGCAATGTGTCCGGGTCCGTCGTGGCCCATGAGCAGGAAGTCGTCTTTGAAATCCACCAGCGCGATCTCGCAAAAACTGCCGCCGGCGCCGAGTGAATCCAGGATCAGCATCGCAACTGTTGTCTTTAGATCGCCCTCGGTCGCACAGGCGTAGCCGTTGCTGGTCAGGTACGTATTGCCGAGAATCAGACCCGCACTCAGACGCTCGTACTCGTTGTCGTCCAGTCCCCGATAGTAGTAGGCCAGGGTAGTCAGATCGAAGTCCGCGAACAGCATTTCCAGCCCCTTTGCCACCCGGCCGGCGAACTGTAACTGTTCGTCAGTGGGCAGACTGGCCAGCGCATCCGTCGAGCTGTCGTCCGTGACATCGAACATCTCCCGTGTCTTCGCCACGATATCGGCAGCCATCTCGTCGGTCACCTGATCGACGCGCTGCTTCAGGTCGCACATTTCGAGTAGTTCCACGTGCGAGCCCAGTTGTGCGGCATGCATGGTGAAGTCCGAATACAGATCCATCATGCCCGGGTAGGTGTGGCCGAGAGAACCCAGGCGCGCGTAGTAGATCGTCCGGCTGATGGACGCCGCCGTCACCCAACGGCGCAATTCCGACTGGGTGCGCTCGTCGTCGTAGAGCAGCCCGAGGACCACATGGAACGGGATACCGGCGCGCTCAAACACGCAACTGATCTCGGGGATGTTGCAATAGGTGTCACCGGCGAGCCATTTGTGTGTATCGATCCTGGCGTAATCGAAGGTCGCTGCCGGCTGCAGCCCCAGCACGACCACCGGCACCCGCTGCCGTTGCACGGCGGGTAGCACGCACTGTGACGTGCAGTAGGTGGTCACATGACAGAAGATGATGTCGACGTTCTTTTCGGCGAAAAAATCCCCGGCGGCCCGGCTCGCTTCCGGCGTGTCCACCATCCCGGCCGAATATACCTCGGCCCCGAATTCCTCGAACCGCTTCTTCAAATCCGCGCCGTATTTCTCCAGTGTCTCCTTCATGCCCGGGAACTGCGGCCAGTACGCCGCCAGTCCGATCGTGAACAATCCCATCCGCGCCGGCAGGTTCTGCCGCCGCGCCAATCTTGTGTCATTTGTTGTCATTTTTGACCTCCCCGTGGATGTCACTCTGAGAATATTACTCTGATAATCTTACCCCTACTCTACCGAAAAACTATTTTATTTGTCACTGAAAAAAATCGATTCTATCGGCTGGGGGTCGAAATCGGCCGGTAAATTTCGTATCCGATTCCAATCATCATATCGACGAACAACACCAAGTAAGTTTCTCGGAGTACCATGGTCATGTCGAACCCAATCAGAATGTAATTGTCAGCCCTGTTCCCGACGGCAGTTGTGATACCGCTGACGATTCCCGATGTAAATTCCCAGAGCATCGGACGGTGATATCGTAGAGATGGCGGACTGGCCTCGACGATGTCACCGTCCGACACGACTTCTTCTTCTGCGTCACGATCCTTGACTCCGGCGGCGCGACCGGCTTCAGCGGTTACGTATTCCAACCCCTCACGTCGAACGCCAGTGGCATTGACGATTAATTACATCAACAACTTTCGATCTGGGCGGCTATGACGCCGAGCACGATGGCCGCGACGGCAGCATCCAGTGCTGGTTCAGGCCGAACACAATCCGCTGGTCGCTGCTCGTCCGTATAGACCGGCTTCTTTTAAGAACGTCATCCGTCAACAGGCCCGGTAGGCCATTGATAACCCGCCGGGCGGACGGATAGGTCAGAGGGAGGTGGAAGGGGACACAGAAATTTGAAACTCTTCTCTTAATCTCTCAGCGCGAGGCATGGATTAATTGAGGAGTTATTAAGAGGCGAAACTGTCAACTTTTTGTCAGGACTGGACAGCATGAATCCCGGGATGATCGATTCCTATTGTTGTAAAACGAAATTCCCCCATCCTGTCTTTTGCATGCCTTGTCTGACACCATCTTCGTGCCGGCTTAGACCCCGACAAAGGTTTGGTCGATAGCATCGCGAAAGGCGCGGATGTGGTCGGGACCGGTACCGCAGCAACCGCCAAAGATGTACGCGCCTTCATTCAGCAACTCGGATACATAGGACACCATCTCCTCGGGGGTCTGCGAGTACACCGTACGCCGATTCTCGTCCAGCGTCGGAATGCCGGCATTGGGATAGGCCATCATTCGCTTGCCGTCAACGGCGCGCGCCGCCATGGCTTCGCGCAGCTGCCGTGTACCGTTGATGGCATAGGGCATGCCGGTGTGCTCGGGGTCGCGCGACTCGGCGCCGCAGTTCAGGCCGAGCACCTGAACGTATTCCAGGAGATCGTCGCCATCCGAGAACCGCCCGCCGGCCAGAATCTCCAATACGGAGTCGGCGGAATGCCCCCAGTCGGTACGATATACGATCTCGCCGGTCTGGCGGTCGCGTGTGTATTTGTACGTCAGATTAACGGCAATGGGTAGCCCGAAGCGGCGCAATACGTCGACGGCGATGGCGGCCTCGTTGGCGGAAAACATAGTTTCCAGACAAAACAGGTCGATGCCCTCTTCGACCAAAATGCGGCCGACCTGATCATGGGCCTCGCGAACACGGTCGTCGGCAATGCCGAAATCCGTGTCGCCGCTGTCGGTCTCGATGGCGCCAGGTGACGGTCCGATGGAGCCGGCGATGTACACGTTTCGGTCGCCTTGCGCCACCGCGGCCTGCGCATGTCGGACAGCCGCGCGAACGATTTCGTCGACGTCCCCTGCCGCTTTCCCCGCCATCTCCATATGCAGCGGTGACGCAACGAATGTGTTCGTGCCGATGGCGTCGGCGCCGGCCTCGATGTAACTCCGATGAATCTCGACGACCGTATCGGGATGTAGTTCATTGGCCAGCGCGCTGTTGCTCAGCTCGATGCCATGGACGAACAGGTGCGAACCGAAACCGCCATCGTAGAGCATGGGTCTCGGATCCTGGAGTCGTTCGATAAATGGACGTTTCATGATGAGTCGTGGGGGAGTGGAGTGATGGCATGATGGAACGGTGGTCTCGAACTCGTAATCGATCTCAGTTTTTTCGCGGTTCCAGCGAAAAAAGTGGCGCTTCGCGCCGCGGTGGAGAAGTTCGGAATCAACCGTCGCCGGCGCGAGCATCGAACTCTTGTTCCAATTCGCGGATCAGTTCTTCCAGCAATGCATCGGGCTCACCGGGGCGCTCACGCTTTTCCGTCCAGTTCCATTGTTCGAGGTAGGCATCGTTATCGGCCAGACCTTCGACCATAGCGATGTTGTCAATTTTGGTCTGGAAACGGTCCGGCATCGGCCGCGATACTGGACGCTTGCCGCCGAAGACACGGACCTGCGCCGGAATGTCACGCCAGTACAAGATTTGATAAACAGCCATTCAAGGAAAAGGGGTTAGGATCAGGTAGTC
>CAUZRT010000320.1:0-3923 GCA_963582235.1 Lentisphaeria bacterium | reverse complement strand
AACCGAGATCGCGAACACCCGCCGCGAAACGAACCATCGAGAATGCGACGCCGCCGCCCCCGGGAAAACCCAGACGACCACTGGAGGATTCCCAGCCATCAGCCGGCAACGCACCAATCGAAAAGAGGACGCGGCCGGGCAAACGCAGCCTCCCTCTGAAACTGCAGGTGGATGAATCCGACGCCGGTCTCTTGAGCGTCGAAGGCATGACACAGCGAATCATAGGGCGACCCGATCTGCTGCTGCTGCTCGGCAAATTGGCCGAAGATCCGGAGATACAGAAAATTCTCACCGATGAAGCCTTGATGAAGGCTGTTGAGGAAGGCAACTATTTTAAGCTCTTTCAGGATAAGCGCATTCTCAGTCTGGTCGCCAATGCGACCGTACAGTCCGTCGCCCAGGAACTAATTAAAGGGGAGGCTGAGACGCCGAAAAAAACTGAGGCGGACACCCGTGCAAAGGAGACGGCGAACGAGTGATAGATTGCACAGCGCGGTGCGGAAGGAAAAGGCAGGAAACGCGCCGCTCTTCAGAAACTTGAAATTTCGCGGACGTGATTTGAGATGCACTTCCGGCAGCTGACGGATGGGAGGCCGCGTCCCGCGGGCGACTCATTCCGGCGGCCTTTGAGGGCCGCCCGCGGGACGCGGCCTCCCACATTCAGTGCAGTCCGGTCCTACCGTACGGCAGGATTTCTAGCACCCAATAGTCGCCCGCACAGAGCGCGGTTCCGGTGCTCCCAAGGATTTTGGTATTCCGCAAAAGGCGGACCATGGCGAATGACATGGGAGTATTGTAGGACGAGGAATCCGTCATCCATCGGATAGGCAACCGATAACGGCGGCGGTGGAAGATCACCGCATGTCCACGCCATGGAGATGTGGACCGCCGAGCGCTGCGAGACTCGCGAAGCGAATCCTTTGCCGTTCCGATAGCTTCGGGATGCTCTCTTCGATTCGGTATTTGAGAGTTCAGCCACGTGATGTTCAGTATTTAGCGACGTTCTGTCGGTGCCAGTTTTGGCAGACTGGAACGTCACTCTTATTTTCGCTGTTAATCTCGATTACGAGTTGATTCAGGAGAGTCTCCAGTTGTCCAGTTTCGAAATCCCAAATCCCAAATCCCACCCACTTCCCATGTTTGAATCCATTGAAATGGCGCCACCGGATCCCATCCTCGGGCTCACTGAAGCATTCAAGTCGGACCCGAATCCGGCGAAGATCAATCTTGGTGTCGGTGTCTACAAGGACGCGAACGGCAATACACCGGTACTGGAATCGGTCAAGAAGGCCGAGGAGAAACTCCTGACCAGCGAAACAACGAAAAATTACATGCCCATCGACGGCTCCCCTGAATTCGGGGCAGTAGTACAAGGCCTGCTCTTTGGCGCCGGGCATGAAATCATCAATTCGCGCCGCGCAGTCACGGCCCACGCGCCCGGCGGCACCGGCGCCTTGCGGGTCGCCGGCAATTTCATCAAACAGCAGTTTCCGAATGCGTCCGTCTGGCTCAGCGAGCCAACCTGGGCGAATCATCCCAATATCTTCCGCCATGCCGGACTTGAGCTTAAGACCTATCCCTACTTCGATCCCAACACGAACGGTCTGCACTTCGACAATTTCATCGACGGCCTGAAATGCGTGCCCGCCGGCGATGTCGTCCTGCTGCACGGATGCTGTCACAACCCGTCGGGGGTCGATCCGATTCATCAACAGTGGGCGGAAATCGCCGACGTGGCAGCAGCCGCCGGTTTTCTGCCGCTGGTGGACTTTGCTTATCAGGGATTCGCGGACGGACTCGAAGAAGACGCGACGGGGCTGCGCCGGCTCTGCCGGCCGGATTGCGAGCTGATGATCTGCAGCAGCTTCTCAAAGAATTTCGGGCTCTACAACGAGCGCGTCGGAGCGCTGACGATCGTTGCGGCATCGGCGGACGCTGCCAAAGCGACGCAAAGCCAGGTTAAGGCCGGGGTTCGTGCAAATTACTCCAATCCGCCGGCACATGGCGGTCTGGCGGTGACCACGGTGCTCACGGATACGCAGTTGCGCGCACTCTGGGAACAGGAGGTGACAGCCATGCGTGAACGGATAAACGGCATGCGCCGGCTCTTCGTTGACACGCTGGCGGCAAAGGGCGCCAACCGTGATTTTTCCTTCATCACGGGCCAGCGCGGAATGTTCTCGTTCTCAGGTCTGACCCGGGAACAGGTGCAGACCCTCCGCGATCAGCACTCGATCTACATTGTTGGCTCCGGACGCATCAATATTGCCGGCATGACCGAACAGAATATGGCGACGCTGTGCGAAGCGATTGTGGGTGTGCTGTGACTTATTTTCTCGCCCCTTCTTGATTTCCAAATCAATTCCGTGTATGTAGTGCCTTACCTCTCCAACGACGGGGTGTTGCGGGGTTCCTATTTACCGGATAAGGCTATGCCCGCTGACTTCCAAGACAAGATCGTTCTGGTTACCGGGACCGCCGGCGATATCGGCCGCGGCGTCAGCGACCTTTTCCGTGAGGAAGGCGCCCGCGTCTTTGAGACGGATGTCCGGTCGCAGGACCAGTCCGGATTCACCGCCGGCGACGTCTCCGATCATGCTTTCGTTCGGCAATGGGTCAGTTCGGTGCTGGATGAGACGGGGCGAATCGATGTGTTGATCAACAACGCCGGCATCTGCCCGCGAACGCCCATGCCAGAGGTGACTCCGGAGGAATGGGATGAGGTGATCGGCGTCAATATGACCGGAACATTCTTTCTCAGCCAGGCCGTCATCAAGCATATGGTCGGCCGGCAAAGCGGCGCCATTATCAGCCTCGCATCTCTCGCTGGGCAAGTGGGCGGCATCGCCGCCGGCGTCCATTACAGCGCCACCAAGGCAGCGATTGTATGCATCACCAAGACACTGGCTCGTTTCGGCGCCGCGCACGGGGTCCGTGCAAACGCCGTCGCGCCCGGCGTCATCGACACCGCCATGAACGAGGCCGTGACCGATGAACAGATTGAGCAGTTCCGCAAAACGATCCCCCTCGGCCGCCTCGGCACCGTCGCGGAGGTCATTGAGCCGATTCTCTTTCTTGCCTCCGACCGCGCCTCCTACATCACCGGCGCCACGCTGGATATCAACGGGAACCATTAATTGACGTTAATTCACGTCAATTTACAGTTGCGATCAGGGATTGGGGATTGGATACTGGATACTCTCGTCAAACTTTCCGCCACGGCGGACGTGAGTCCCGTTGGGACGGGACACCGTCCCTCACGGAATCAGCCTGTGGCCTGAAATCATCCTCGTCCTTCGTCTCCTCGATTGCATAGCGGATTCGAGGACCCGCCTTCGCTCAGCTTTGGCGAGGCGCACGAGGACGAGAACGAGAACGATTCTTTTTCCCGTACTGCCAAAACTGGCAGCGGAAGATAGGCGCTGAACACTCTCCTGGAACAAACTCTTAATCCCTCCTTTTAATCCAGTGCAGAACTGGGTTTAAGAGGAGGAATTTAGATATATTTTTCTGCCTGCCAAAACTTTGACAGCGCCATAACCTCACCGAACCCTGAATGCTAGGCGCCCGGCCGGCCAAGCCATCCATTATCACCCAAATCGCAATACAAACTACCCAACCCGCAATACGCTTCATGATTACTAACCTCGAACACATGGCCCTGAGCGTCGCGGACATCGAGCGCTCCGTTTCGTTCTATCGCGACCTTATCGGGTTGGAACTGATTCGTGAGCTCGAATGCGGGCCGGAGACGCAGCTCGGGAAGGTTGCCGGGCTTCCCGGCTGCAGCGCACGGATCGCCCATCTAGTCAGCGGCGAAAACATGCTCGAGCTCTTCGAATATCAGGATCCGCGCGGCACCGCCATGCCCGCCGACATCCGGCAGGCGGACCACGGCTGGGTGCACATCGGTTTCAAGTCCA
>CAUZRT010000319.1:0-3948 GCA_963582235.1 Lentisphaeria bacterium | reverse complement strand
AACGAAGATGATAAAGGCGATGGCAATCACCAGGTTGTTGCCAAAATAGATGAGGATGACCGCCGGAATCAGGTAGCGCCGGATAATGCGAAGGGTGCCGAAGATGAGCGATGACGGATGCAAATGGCCCGTCAGGGAGGGGGATGGCCGCGGCGGTCGCGGCTGCATTTCGACAATGGGCGGCAGTCCCGGCAGGGCATCCGGCGGTGACACGTCCGGGGCCAAAGCCTTGGGTGGTTCTTCCCTGTTAGGCGTCACGATTCACTCCCAGCTCTACCAACCGATCGCGAAGCTGCACGGCCGTCTGCGCGGCCAACCCGGGAATGACGATGGAGGCGTACTGCGTGCCGGCTGTATAGACGATCAGCGTTGCCAGACCCATTGACCGTTCCAGCGGACCGCGGTGTATGTCGACGTGCTGCAGCCTTGGCAACGGCACGTACTGGTTGACGCGGAAAACGACGCCACGCTGGGTTGCCAGAATGCGATCATCGAGACGATAGCTCCAGGAAGTAAACAAATGCCCCGCATGCCAGTAGCCGATTCCCAGGGTGAGCGGATACAGGACGGCGGCGCCAATCAAGCCGATCCGCAGGAAGCCGCTGTCACTCATAGCCGTGACGCCGATAACGGTAATGACCGCAAAGGCGACGGTCACGTTCAACAAGCTGGTCAGGCGCCAGAGGTTGACCACGCGGCGTTCCAGACGCGTTTCCTTCGACACGTTCCAGATAGCCGCCGGGGCAGGGATCTCCGGCAATGCACACGATTCATCGGACCGTCCTTCGACAGGTTCAGGTAGCGCCTGCAAGGAGGAGTCGGATGTTTCCTCAATTGGGTTAATTGCGGATTCCATTGACTTGCTTTTCGTATGAACTCAATTTACTATGGCGCGGTGGAGAAGAAATTTCATCCCCGTTAATATAGGTGCTTTTTCGATCGGTTCAGAATCGATACGGCTTCCGGGATACTCACGGGCCTAACATCGCGTCCGGCGGCTAACGGCTGCCGGGCGCCGGTGGCTGGGAATGGCCGCATCTCGTTCTGGATTCCAATGCTGGTGCCATCGGCATCCGTCAGCCGACGGACGCGGTGGCGGCCTCCAGATTTATCACGAAACGACTGATCCCATGCCGATAATCGACATACCTCTCTGCGGCCGCGCCTATGACATCGTCATCGGTGCCGGAATATTCGACGCCGGCCGTTGCGAACAGTTGCAGACCTTTGTCGACGGCCGGCGTTGCTTGATTGCCAGTGACAGCAACGTATTGCCGATCTACGGCCCGGCGACTCGGGCGATGCTGGAAGCCGCCGGCGCCGCTCGAGTATCGGAAACCGATTTCCCCGCCGGCGAAGAATCGAAGAGCCTGGCGACGTTGGCAGGAATGGTTGCTGCCGGCCTCGACGCCGGCCTTGACCGCAAATCGATTGTGATCGCCCTCGGCGGCGGCGTGGTTGGTGACACCGCCGGTTTCATGGCTGCCAGCTACATGCGGGGGATCGACCTGATTCAGATGCCCACGTCGCTGGTTGCCCATGTCGATAGCTCCATCGGTGGTAAGACCGGCGTCGATTTGTCGGCGGGCAAGAATCTGATCGGCGCCTTCCACCAACCACGGCTGGTGCTGATCGACGTCGACACACTTTCGACGTTGAGCCCCCGCGATCTACGATGTGGTCTGGCTGAAGTCGTCAAGTATGGCCTCATCCTCGACGTCGGCTTCTTTCAATTCCTCGAGGAAAACATCGCCGGCCTGTTGGGGCCGGATCCGGCCGTTTACGAGCATGTCATCGAGCGCTGTTGCCAACTGAAGGCCGATATTGTCCTCGAGGATGAATTCGAGATGGGACGGCGGGCCATCCTCAATTACGGGCACACGTTCGGACACGCGCTCGAGAAGCTGACGGCATACGTGCGGTTTACGCACGGTGAAGCCATCGCCGTCGGCATGGGCATGGCTGCGGAGCTGGCGTGTCTGCTGGATGAAACGGCGTCGCGGCGGGAACTGGTGGAACGTCAGGATCGAATTTTCGCAGTACTCGGGTTGCCGCGCTCGGTCAGCGGTATCGAACCGGCAGAGGTGGCGGCGGCCATGACCACGGACAAGAAATACGTGTACGGCCGAAACCGCCTGATCCTGCCGAACCGGATCGGCGAGGTCGGCATCGTATCGGATGTATCTGAAGCCTTGATACTCGAGGCAATCGGAGGCCGCTGTGACCAGTCGTGAAGCTTACATGCTACTCAATCTACTGCCGGGCATCGGTGCCATTCGTGTCAAGCAGATGCTCGAGCATGTGGGCCGCCCGGAAGAGATTCTCGGTGCCAAACGCACGACATTTAGCCGTTTTCCCGGGATCGGTCCGAAGCTGGCCGACGTCATTGTAAACTGGCGGCAGCATGCCGATCTCGACTAAGGAACTAAAGCTCGTCGAACGGGCCGGTGTTACCGTCATTACGCTGGAGGATCCTGGGTACCCCGAAGTCTTGAAGGAGATCTACGATCCGTCGCTGTGCCTGTATGTTCGCGGCAAAATTGGTGTTCTGAACGACGGCACGCTGAAACGGTCGCTGGCTGTTGTCGGCTCCCGGCGCACGACGCGCTACGGCGTCGTGACCACGGAGAACCTGACGCTGTCTGCTGTCAATGCCGGACTGGCCATCGTTTCGGGATTGGCACGGGGGATCGACACCATCGCTCACCGTGTTGCCGTGCAAAGCGGCGGCTGTACAATCGCCGTTTTGGGCGGCGGGCTGGGGTACATTTACCCGCAGGAGAACCTGTCGCTGGCCCGCGCGATAACGGATAACGGTCTGCTGATGAGCGAGCAGCCGATGCTTTTCAAGGTGGACAAGCGGTCATTTCCCATGCGCAACCGCATTATCTCCGGGCTGACCCGAGGCACCATCGTGATCGAGGCCGGCGCCCACAGCGGTGCGTTGATCACGGCGCAGCAGGCCCTCGAGCAGGGGCGGCTGGTATTCGCCGTACCGACCGGGCCGCATCGACTCGCCCCAATCCCAGGGATGTCACAAGTTGATCAAGCAGGGTGCGAAGCTGGTCGAGTCGCTCGATGACATTGTCGAGGAGTTCAGCTTTCAGCCGGATTTCGATTTCGCCATGTCCGCCGCCGCCGGCGACCCGTCGACGGCGGATGAACGGTCCGGTGGGCGTGGGACCGGGCCGGAACTGTCGGGTATTGAGCAGCGCGTGGTCGATCTTCTGCAGGCGAGCGAGATGTCCGTGGATACGATCGCCGAAGAGACAAGCGAGCCGGTGCAGATACTGCTGACCACATTGTTAGGAATGGAAATCAAGCGCCTCGTGCGCCAGCTTCCAGGTAAGCGTTACGAACTGGCCAGGTAAAGTTTCGGTAGGGCCGAAAATTTATTAGGCTTTGCTTGCAAGTTGGCGCAAATTGACGTACGCGTAAAGTTTGAGGTTTTCGGTCATTTTAGGAAGAAAGCCTAATTCTCCATCGTAATCGCATCACTACGGGAACCATGACTTTATGAGTAAGGATTTGGTCATCGTCGAATCGCCGACCAAGGCTCGGACCCTGGACCGGATACTCGGCAAGGAATACAAAATTATGGCCTCCATGGGGCATGTGCGCGACCTGCCGGAACGGAAGCTAGGCATCGATATCGACAACGATTTTCGACCCGATTACCAGACAACGAACTCGCGCAAGAAAATCATCGCCGAACTGGATGCGGCCGCTAGGGACGCCGATGCGATTTACCTGGCCACGGACCCGGACCGCGAGGGCGAGGCTATTGCCTGGCACATCACCGAACTTCTGAAGGAGCAGAAGGACGCCGGGGTTTTCCGCCGTGTCGCTTTCCAGGAAATCACGCGTAACGCGGTGATCGACGCATTTGAGCATCCGGAACGGCTGAACATGAATCTGGTTAACGCGCAACAGGCCCGCCGTATCCTC
>CAUZRT010000318.1:0-3957 GCA_963582235.1 Lentisphaeria bacterium | reverse complement strand
GCCCATATACATGGGCCTCCACCGCCCAGATGGTCACCGACGTTCAGGACTGGCTGGACAATCCCGGAAACAATTTCGGCTGGATCCTGATCGGCAACGAAACCGTCTTTACTACATCAAAGCGGTTCCATAGCCGGACTAATATTGCTCCACCGACATTGATAGTTAAATTTTCTGAGCCGGTGGCGACCATCCCCACCATGACCGAGTGGGCCATGATCGCCATGATCGGGCTGGTTCTCGTCGCTGCGGTCTGGGGTCTGCGCCGGCGTCGGGCCGGCCACGTCGCGGCGTGATTGCGAGATTTGATTTTGTGAAAAGCCAAACGCCCGCCCGGCATTAATGCCGGGCGGACGTTTTTTTATCATCGATTATGCATGTGGGATGCCCGCGTTTGTAGTCAAGGCCATCAAGTGAGTCACGACGTAGGGCCGAGAATTAACCCGGTTTAATTAGTGCCTGTTCAATAATTGCCGCGGCGGGGGGCCGCCGTTGCGCCAAAGACGTCCGCCCAATGTAGGTTCGAGGCTGGAGCGACGGCGGGCCTCCGCCGCAATTCCGTTGAACGCACAATTATTGAACAGCCACTAATTAGTGGCTGAACCAAAAGGATCGATCTCAAACACAGGCACCGAAGAATTCACGGCTTCCCAACCCCAATTGTTGACGCCGGCACCAATCGCGTGTTACGTACTCCAATACTCCGTCACTCCAACGCCACCTCTATACAAATGATCGAGTTTGCTCAAAAATTCCTGTCAACGCTCCACCGGTCCACGTTCGGACTGGCATTGCCGACCCTGGGATTGACCATCGGCATCGGACTGCTCGTCGAACTCTTCGGGCGGCGCTTCGCCACCTCCGAGTGGCATGATTTCGGCACTGTCGCGATCCTGATGACCTATGCCGGCATCCTGTCCGCTGTGCACGCGCGGCGCAAACCGAGTTGGATCCGAACCGTTCAGGAAACGGCGAGAAAAACGTACGAATGGATTCGGGACCAAAAGATTGAGGTCGGAATCGACCTGCGTTAAGAACCGCCAATTTCGGCCGCCATGCCACGCGCAGTCACCCTTCCGGTCCTGGCACTGATGTGCCTTCTGTCGCTGCAGGCAGCGATCCAGATCGTCCTGGGAAAATCAATTTTCCTGTTACTCGACAAAATTTCCTGTCTTGCGTTTCTCGTTGCCATCGCCCTGTTATGGGCAGGGCTGCTCGCCATCCTTGCACTGAGCCTTGTAGTTCCATTCCTTGTCATTCACGATCTTTTCGTGACCCGCTTCCGCGGCCACGGACGCCGGCCGCGACGATGGGAATACACCGCCCTGACTCTCTATTTCGGATGCATTGCGGTCGTCATCTGGCTCAGTCCCAATTGGCTTCCGAATGCTGGGCTGCGTCGTTTTTCCCGTTGTCATTCTCGGCTGTCTGTTCCTGCCGCGAACATTAAAGTTGACTTTGCTGTGGCGCCGTCCCAAGGGCAGTGAGATCCGCGCCATGAACTAACGCAGCCTCAATGGTTGGGTCTGGGGCCTTCTCTTTCTGGTCGTCGGTAACGTCGTTATGTTCAGCACCTGCGGCAACGGCCTGCTGGTGGGGGAGGCGGCGTTTCACGATCGCATGCCGGTCACCCCCACCGCGTGGCGCTGGGAAGTCTCGTGGGATGGCTGGTAACGAGTGTCTTGGCCATGCAGGCCACATTGACGGCCCATGGCATCAACACGGTTCGCTGCCACAACAATCCCCAGGCACCGTGCCCCGTTCTCCATGTCAGCGGCGCCCTGACGTGGAAACAACGGCGTATGATTCGGCAAATCATCGGCGACCGCGGCTGGCATGTCCGCTTCGCACCAAAGAGCGCACGACAGATCGATGTCCGCGTCACAATCCAACCCGGGGCGGCACCGGTCGGCAGCGGCTGGCCTTTACCCGTCAATGCCGCCGCCCTCGAATCGGATGATCCGTTCGTATGCCTGACCCGTCGCGATGAGATTCAGCGCCGTCGCCTGCTGACAGGCAGCCTGCAACACCTGTTTAAACGGGCTGCCCGCCGCCAATTCCAGCGCGGCCAGGGCTTTTGGGTCGCGCCGCACTACTGGTTCGTATCCGGATTGAGCCGCGATACGGACGAAGACGAGTTCGATCTCGATGAAGGCTCTACGCTCACCGGCCTGATCGGACCGCCCTACCACCGCATCATTCCCCGCCCGGCCCGCCGCCATTTCTACGAGGTCTGTCGGGCGCTCGATATCGATATTATTTTCGTCAGTGACGGTATAGATTTCAAAAACCCGCGTCGCGTTCTCGGTGTCGTCTTTGAAACCTATGATGTGCACGGCGGACGCCAGCGGGCCGAAGAACGCCATTTCGTCGGTATGCCGAAGGTTCGGATTATGTTCCATGAATTCGAGCTCACCAATCCGTTCCAGTCCTCGAAATATCCGGAGCCGGACTACGAGGACATTGGCCGCGCCCGCATCATGCACGTTTTCCGGGACCGTGGCGAGGCCGACGAGCACATCAAACTGCCGGTGTCCAGCAACGATATTCTCCTGCCGCTACTGACCGTGTGAAACAGGCCTCACCGCATCCCCGGGGGAGGCCACGATACAAACGCGCGACATATCGGATTTCAACACAACGGAGCAGAGAGAGATGGAATACCGAAAACTCGGTCTCACCGGCATTGAGGCTTCAACGGTCGCACTCGGCTGTTGGGCTTTCGCCGGCGGCACCCCGTGGGGTGACCAGGACGAAGGGCAGATCGGGTCCGCCGTCAATGCCGAGATCGATGCCGGCATCAATCTCGTCGATACGGCGGAGGCTCACGGCGGAGGACTATCGGGGTAGCTTCTCGGCAAGGCCCTCGGTAACCGGCACGACGAGGTCGTGATCGCCACAAAAGTGAGCGGCGGGCACCTGGGCGCCGCGTCCATGCCGGAGGCCTGCGAACAAAGTCTGCGGAATCTCGGCACGGATCGCATCGACCTTTACCAGATCCATTGGCCCAGCCGCACCGTCGCCATCGCCGAATCCGTGGCCGCCCTCGAACGACTCCGCGAACAGGGCAAAATCCGCTTCATCGGCATCAGCAACTTCGGCCTGCTGGACATCGACGACCTCGTCGCAGCCGGGCACGCCGAAGCCAACCAACTGCTGTACAGTCTCTTGGCCCGCACCATCGAGGACGAGGTCGTCCCCACATGCATCGCCAATGACCTGAGCATTCTCTGTTACTCGCCGTTGGCGCAGGGCCTGCTCACCGGCAAGTAGACGTCGGCCGGCGAAGTCCCGGAAGACCGAGCACGCAACCGTTTCTTTTCGAGCGCGCGCCCGGCGACACAGAACGGGAAACCGGGTTTCGGGGCGGAGACGTTCGCAGCTATCGACGCCATCCGCGACATCTGCCGTGACATCGGTGAACCCATGGCAGCCGTCGGCAGACGGTGCGCAGTCAGACCGCGAAGGGCGAAGTCGGGTTGATCGTGTAACCGACGCGACCGTCTCCCGAAACATGCGACACAGGAGTCCACAACGGGGCGTTTCGACAACGCTGTATTTTTCGGACAGTTCCAGTAAATTATACTTTTTGACATCCGGCATTCAAAAGTTTCTGATAGGATAGGTAATCCCTGTGTCCCGGATCCGCCGGAGCGCCATTTGCGCCGCGACAAACCGAACCACCGAACCCCAGTCTCCGAGGAGACGCCACCATGACCACCGATGACAGCCGGGCGGAAGAGAGCCCGGATGAACAGGACGGTGAGCAGGCGGAAGTCGAGGAGATCTTCCGCGACGATGACGAGTTTGATCCGCAGACAGCCCTGTCGGGATTTTTGCATCAGGGCGAAAACGAAAAGTACGTCGTCAAGGAGCAGATCGCCGAGGGCGGCATGGGCGCTGTTTTTCGCGTCTTTGACAAGGACCTGCAACGCAGCAACGTCATCAAAGTTATCC
>CAUZRT010000317.1:0-3958 GCA_963582235.1 Lentisphaeria bacterium | reverse complement strand
TACCCTCGATCAGCACCGGATCAAACGCTTGAATACTCAGACGATGCAGGGTCGGAGCACGATTGAGCATGACCGGGTGCCCCTTGGTTACATCCTCGAGGATGTCCCACACCACCGGGTCCTGGCGCTCAATCATCTTCTTGGCACTGCGCACAGTATAGACGAAGCCGAGTTCCTTGAGCCGGCGGATGATGAACGGCTCGAACAAAACAAGCGCCATCTTCTTCGGCAGCCCGCACTGATTCAGACGCAACTCCGGACCAACGACAATCACCGAGCGGCCCGAATAGTCGACGCGCTTGCCCAGCAGATTCTGGCGGAATCGACCCTGCTTCCCCTTGAGCATGTCGCTGAGGGACTTGAGCTGGCGATTGCCAGCGCCGGTCACGGCCCGGCCATGGCGACCATTGTCAAGCAGAGCATCAACGGCTTCCTGCAGCATGCGCTTTTCGTTGCGGATAATCACTTCCGGCGTGCGCAGGCTCAGTAGATTCTTGAGACGATTGTTACGATTGATGACACGACGATACAAGTCGTTGAGGTCAGAGGTGGCAAAGCGCCCACCTTCCAACGGCACCAACGGCCGCAGGTCCGGCGGAATGACCGGTAACTCGGTGAGAATCATCCACTCCGGCCGCATGTTGGAGTTTTGGAAACCTTCGACGATACGCAGGCGCTTGGCGAGCTTCTTGCGCTCGGCCTTACTGTTGGTGCTATTAATGAGCACGGTCAGTTCCTCGTGCAATTTGGCCAGATCGATTTTCTCGAGCAAATCACGGACAGCCACGGCACCCATGCCCGCCCGGAAGGCGCTGCCGTACATTTCGAGCGCCTCGCGGTGCTCTTCCTCGGTGAGCAGCTGCATCTCGTTCAGCGGCGTATCACCCTTGTCCGTGACAATCCAGGACTCGTAGTAAATGACGCGCTCGAGATTGCGGGCTGTCAGGTTGAGTACCAGACCGATACGCGACGGCATGCACTTGAAAAACCAGACATGCGACACCGGCACCGCCAGCTCGATGTGCCCCATGCGCTCGCGACGCACCCGTGAGTGGGTTACTTCGACGCCGCAACGGTCACAGACGATACCTTTGTGCTTGATGCGCTTGTACTTGCCACAGTTGCACTCCCAATCCCGCGTCGGGCCAAAGATCTTCTCACAAAAGAGACCGCCTTTCTCGGGCTTGAATGTACGATAGTTGATAGTCTCGGGATTCTTAACTTCCCCGCGACTCCACGCCCGGATAGTGTCCGGGGACGCTACACCGATAGTAACGGAGCTAAACGCATCGCTGACATCAAGGCCCAGAATCTCGCGTACTGCTGCGTTTCGACTGTCCATCTTGTCTCCTCGCGTGTCATTGTCTTGTGTAAAAATGTCAAGCTTGTATAGCCGCCGGATGCGGCTGCAAGCGCAAGTTCAACGGTTAGTCGACCGAAGCTATCATGCACCACCCTTGATCGGACGAATGTCCAGACAAAGAGCCTTCATTTCGTTCATCAACACGTTGAACGATTCGGGCACATCAGCCTGCAACGAGTTGTCGCCGCGCACAATGCTCTCGTAGATCTTCGTGCGTCCGGTGACATCGTCGCTCTTGACGGTAAGCATTTCCTGCAGGGTATAAGCGGCGCCATAGGCTTCGAGCGCCCACACTTCCATCTCGCCGAAGCGCTGACCGCCGTGTTGCGCCTTGCCGCCCAGCGGCTGCTGCGTCACGAGGGAATACGGACCGACAGAACGTGAATGGATCTTGCTCACAACCAGATGGTCGAGCTTGAGCATGTAGATTTGGCCGACAACGATCCGCTGGTTGAAGCGTTCGCCGGTGCGACCGTCCCACAACGTTGTCTTACCGTCGTTGTTCACGTAGTAGTCTTCGCGCTTGCGCCCAGTCTCGTCAATGACGTCGCCACTCTTGTTGATGGACCAGCCATGGCCTTCCTTCTCTTTCAGGCACACCTGCTTGCTTTCGTCCAGCATGTCGCGGATGAGGGTCTCATTGATGCCGTCGAAAACCGGTGTGGCAATCTTCATGCCGAGAATCTTCGCGGCATAGCCGAGATGAGTTTCGAGCACCTGTCCGACGTTCATGCGGCTGGGCACGCCAAGCGGATTAAGGATGATCTGCACCGGCGTACCATCCGCCATGTGCGGCAAATCCTCGATCGGTACGACCTTGGCCACGATACCCTTGTTACCATGGCGCCCAGCCATCTTGTCGCCGACCGTGATCTTGCGCTTGCTGGCGATATAGACCTTGACTTGGCGAATGACACCGGGATCCTCGCCGTCACCGCCTTCGTAGCGGGAAATCATTTCGTCGCGGCGCATCTCGAGATCGCGCACGCGAATGGTGAATGACTTCATCAACTCTTCGATCTGGTCGCGAGTCGGACCGGCGGGCAACTTGTAGCGCGTGTGATGCTGCGCCAGTTTGCGGCAAAGCATCTTGGTGATCTTGCGGTTGCGAGGCACGATCGGCGGAGCATCTTCGTCTTCGGGAATGACGATGTCAAAGGACAACTTGGCCCCGAGGAGAATGGCGCTGAGCTTCTCCGACAACTCCTCGAGCAGTTCGGAATGCTGTGCCTTGAACGTGTTGATTGTCTCCTTGATCTGACGCTTGATCTCCGCCCTCGTCAGGCGCGCCTTGTTCGGGTCGATTTTGCGCTCAACCTCGACGTCCATGACAATGCCGTTGGTACCGCTCGGCACGATCAGCGAACTGTCCTTGACATCCGCCGCCTTTTCACCGAAGATAGCCCGCAGCAGGCGTTCTTCCGGATCCAGCTCGGTCTCGCTCTTCGGCGTGATCTTGCCTACCAGAATGTCGCCCTGGCCAACTTCTGCACCGATGCGGACGATACCTTCAGGTCCGAGGTTGCGAAGAGCTTCCTCGCTGACATTCGGAATGTCCCGGGTGATCTCCTCCGGCCCAAGCTTGGTGTCGCGCGCCGTGATGTCAAATTCACTGACGTGGATGCTTGTATAGACGTCTTCCTTGACCAGCTCTTCGCTGATCACGATGGCATCTTCAAAGTTGTAGCCGCACCACGGCATGAAAGCAACCAGGACATTCCGCCCAAGCGCCAGCTCGCCGCCCTGCGTTGCCGGACCATCGGCCAGCACCTCGCCTTTCTTGACCCGTTGGCCGGATTTCACCAGCGGCGTCTGATTGATGCAGGTGCTGCTGTTGGAACGCATGAATTTGTGCAGGATATACTCCTGTACCTTCTTCGGATCCGAGGTCGCGTCCGGCAACTTGCCATCCTTGGTGACGATAATGCGTTCGGCTGAAGATGCCGCCACAATGCCGGAATCGCGGGCGCAGATGACCGCGCGGGAGTCCCGGGCAACGATGGCTTCGAGACCGGTGCCGACCAGCGGCGAATCGGCCTTCAGCAACGGCACTGCCTGCCGTTGCATGTTCGAGCCCATGAGTGCACGGTTGGCATCGTCATGCTCGAGGAACGGAATCAAACCGGCCGCAGCACTGACGAGCTGCTTCGGTGAGACGTCCATCAACTTGACCTCCTCACTCGGCGCTTCGATGGTGTCGCCGCCGGTGCGGGCCATCACATAGTTGTTGACGAACTTGCCATTTTTGACCGGTGCATTGGCCTGGGCAATGACAAAGCCTTCTTCAACGTCCGCGGTCATGTAGTCGATCTTGGTCTCGAGCTTCGACTTGTTGACGCGGCGGTACGGGGTCTCAATGAAACCGTACTTGTTGATCCGGCCGTACAACGCCAGCGAGGAGATCAGGCCGATATTCGGGCCTTCCGGCGTTTCAATTGGACAAACGCGACCGTAATGGCTGGAATGCACGTCGCGCACCTCGAAACCGGCCCGCTCGCGGCTCAGGCCGCCGGGGCCCAGGGCCGAAAGACGACGCTTGTTGGTCAGCTCGGCCAGCGGATTGGTCTGGTCCATGAACTGTGACAACTGGCTGCG
>CAUZRT010000316.1:0-3983 GCA_963582235.1 Lentisphaeria bacterium | reverse complement strand
CTGATATGTACGCTCGTGTAAACATCGTCGCTGACCAGACGCTCGCTGACCACGATCGCGTCCTCAAAGTTGTAGCCGCACCATGGCATGAACGCCACAAGCACGTTGCGTCCCAGTGCCAACTCGCCGTTCTCAGTCGCCGGTCCGTCGGCCACCACCTGGCCCTTCGTGATCTTGTCGCCCGAGCGAACCAGGGGTTTCTGATTGACGCAGGTGCTGCTGTTGGACCGCATGAATTTGTAGAGTTTGTACTCGTTCACACGGTCCGGATTCGATGTTTCATCCGGCAACTTGCCGTCACTGGTCGTGATGATACGATCGGCGGAGGCCAGCGCCACGATACCGGGCGCGCGGGCGCACAGCACGGCCCGGGAATCTTTGGCCACAATGCCCTCCAGGCCCGTGCCCACCAACGGGGATTCCGTCTGCAGCAGCGGCACGGCCTGCCGCTGCATGTTCGATCCCATGAGCGCGCGGTTAGCGTCGTCATGTTCGAGAAACGGAATCAGCCCGGCAGCAGCGCTGACCAATTGCTTCGGCGAGACATCGATATAATCCACATCCACGGCCGGCGACTCAAGTAGGTCACCGTCGAATCGCGACATGACGTACGGGTTCTTGAACTTGCCGTGTTCGTCACGCGGCGCGTTCGCCTGGGCAATGACATAACGCTCCTCCAAGTCCGCCGTCAGGTAGGTGATGGAATTCCTGACCTTCGCCGATTCCACCTTCCGGTACGGCGTTTCGATAAACCCGTACTTGTTGACCCGGGCGTATAATGCCAACGACGCGATAAGCCCGATATTCGGACCCTCCGGCGTTTCAATCGGACAGACGCGGCCGTAATGGCTCGAGTGCACATCGCGGACCTCAAACCCGGCGCGCTCGCGACTGAGGCCGCCCGGGCCCAGAGCACTCAGTCGCCGCTTGTTTGTCAATTCAGCCAGCGGATTCGTTTGATCCATAAACTGCGACAGCTGGCTGCGGCCGAAGAAGTCGCGAATGACACCGACCAGGGCCTTCGGATTCACTAGCTTCTGCGGCGTCACATTCTCCGTCTCCAGATCAATCAATGTCATGCGCTCGCGAATCAACCGCTCGGTGCGCGCCAGGCCGACACGAACCTGATTCTGGATCAATTCGCCAACCGTACGAACCCGGCGGCTCCCCAAGTGATCGATGTCATCAACGTTGCCCTCGCCGCAGCGTATACGCATCAGATACTTTGAGGCCGTGGTCAGATCCAGATTCTGCAGCGTACGCTCTTCCAGATCCGTGTCGATATTCAGTTTCTGATTGATCTTATGACGACCCACAAGCCCCAGATCATAACGTTTCTTGTCGAAAAACAGGCGCTTCAACAGCAGTTTGGCATTCGAGGCGCTCGGTGGATCGCCCGGCCGCATGCGCCGGTAAATCTCCTTTAGCGCCTCGTCCTTGTCCGTGCAAGGATCGTGCTGCAGACAGAGGATGAAATATTGGCCCAATTCCAAGGTGTCGACGACTGCGATTTCCCTCACCCCCTGCTTGGCCAGCGTCTTCAGCATGTCCTCGTTCACCGGCTCCAGGGCCCGGGCAATTTCGGTGTCGTGCTCGTCCGTCATGACATTGCCCGCATCGTCCATGACGGTATCCGCCAGCCGAAGATTGGCCAGCATGTCCGAGTCCGCTTTCAGCATGCCCCTGATCTTGCGCGTCTCGACGCCGTAAACGATGTCGAGCAGTTCGCGATTCGTACCGAAGCCGATGGCACGCAGAAAGGTGCTGATCAGGAACTTCCGACGCCGCCGCCGCCGGTCGAGAAAGATGTAGATAAGATCGTTGATATCGAACTGCAGTTCCAGCCACGAGCCGCGGTCCGGTATGATGCGGCAGGAATAAAGCGTTCGGCCGCTCGTGTGCCGCACCTTCTCGAAACAGATCCCGGGCGTCCGGTGCAATTGGCTGATGATAACTCGTTCGGCGCCGTTGACGACGAAGGTGCCGCGTTCGGTCATCAGCGGCATTTCGCCCAGAAACACCTGCTCTTCCTGAACCTCGTTCTTCTTGCGGTTCTCCAGCCGCAGCGTCACGTACACCGGCGCCGCCATGGTCTTGCCGGTCCGCAGGCACTCGACCATTGTCTGTTTCGGTTCGCCGATCTCGTACGACACGAAGTCCATGATACAGGATTGGTCAAAACTCTCGATTGGAAAAATCTCCCGAAAGACCTCCTGCAGCCCTTTGTTTGTACGCTTCTCGGGCGCCACGTCATTTTGGAGAAAATCCATGTACGAATCGAGTTGGATTCCAATCAGGTCCGGAGTGTCGAGGACGTCCGCCAGCTTTCCGTAATTCTTGCGTATTGCCATGACTCATCCTGTTGTGAACGTCAAAAGTTACCGTCCGTGGCCCGCTTCCCAATTGACGACAATCCCGTCGTCGGGCGCACAGCCGGGTGGGCGCTCAAACCGCATTCCCCGTTTCGCCGGCCGCCCGGCTCGGGACCCAACCAGCATCATCGGATACGTCGTTACATATTCACACCTCATCAACCTCTCATGTCGTCGGCTGACCACGATGCGATCGATCGCGAAGGACCCCGTGCAAATCGCGAGCAGCTACTTCAATTCCACAGTTGCACCGGCCCCTTCCAGCTTGGCCTTGGCTTCTGCGGCTTCCTCCTTGCCCACGCCTTCTTTCACCGCCTTCGGCGCGCCCTCGACCAGATCCTTCGCCTCCTTCAGGCCAAGTCCGGTCATCGCACGCACTTCCTTGATGACGCCTATCTTCTTTTCTCCCACCGCCGTCAGAATGACGTCGAATTCCGTCTGTTCCTCGGCAGCTTCAGCACCCGCGTCGCCACCTGCGCCCGCCCCCGGCACCATGCCCGCTATAGCCAGTGGTGCCGCGGCGCTGACGCCGAGACGGTCCTCGAGGGCCGCGACCAGCTTGCGGACCTCGCGCAGCGGCAGATCCTCGATGTAGGAGACAAACTTCTCCATTTCCTTGGGAAGATCTTCACCGGGAATTGGCGCGGCGTCCGCTGCCGGCTCTGCGGCGGCCGGCTCCGGCGCCGCTTCTACGGCGGCCGGCTCTGCAGCCGGGGCCGCTTCCGTTGGTTCATCGACTTTCGCTTCTTCAGCCATGGTTATCCTCCAGATCAGTACGCGGTTGTTCTTTGCTCATTTGTCCACTTATGCCGTCGGAATGAGGGCCACTGGCATCCTGTAGTCTTAAATTAGTGCCCGACCGAAAACCCGCTTTTTCGGATTCCTGACCCCCACGATCCCGCATGCGAGATAGGTGAACGTGTTCAGTCAGCTAAAAGCGCGCCCCGAAGTATCTCATCCCCGCCACGAAGGGGTTTCGGGTCAATCCACTAAGCCTCCTCTTCCAGCTTGTTCGCATGGGCGTTCAATGCATTGACAATGCCGGAGCCACTAGCGTTCAGGACCCGAACCAGACTGATCGCCGGCGCCTGCAGTAATCCCAGCAACTGCGGCAACAGTATCTCACGCGGCGGCAGATCGGCGATCGACTTGGCCTCCTTTGCATCGATGAAATCGCCATCGATCAGACCGCCCTTGAACTGGACCTGATTGAAATTCCTGTTGAATTCCGCAATAACCTTGGCCCCCACCGCCGGATCACCGTCGCCGATGATCACCGCCGTGTCCCCGGTGAATTGAAACCCATTGGGCAACGCAATGTCGTTGCTGCCAAGGCCAAGGTGGATGAAGCTGTTCTTCAGTACCTTGCAATCGCAGCCTACACTGTCCAACTTCGATCGGAATCCGCTGAACTCCGCGACATTGATGCCGAAATAGCTGATGAAATAAAGATAGGATGAATTCTTGATCAAATCCGAGATGTACTCGCACAGCTGGATCTTCTCAATGCGCCTGTTGTTGTTGTTGTTGTCCATGCTCACGCCCTCACCAGCTCGCGTGTGTCAACCCGGACACCCGGACTCATCGTCGTCGACACCGTGCAGCTTTGCA
>CAUZRT010000315.1:0-4024 GCA_963582235.1 Lentisphaeria bacterium | reverse complement strand
CCGTGCTGATCTCATCCGTCGAAATCTTGTGGACGCTCTTCGGATTAAATGTCTGCTGAGTGCCCGAACGAAGTGCAACTTCGATTCGGCCGCCGGTCAGGACGAAGAATTGAATCAGAAATCCACCGCCCTGCATTATCTCAATCTGGTATTGCCCGCTGTCGAGACCGCCAAGCCAATCCGGCAATGCCGTAGTGAATTCCCGATGATCGATCACCGACTGTGGTAAGACGATGATCAGCATACCGGGCGGTTCTCCGATGGCATTGCCGATCGTCGATCGAGTCGCCGCCATGAACGGGATAACCTTCGCCGCGTATTCAAATTCGCCGACGCCCGCATTCATCCGGTGGCACTTTTCCCCAGGTCAGGTGATGAATAAACAGATTTCCGTAGTCCTGACTCAACATTTTATCCAGCCCCTTTTTGTCCACCGGATGAACAACCGCTACATAGTCAAACCATCCATTGGCGCGTTCCGGTCTGTCCTCCGCAAGTCGGGCCGACACATTAATATAGTCGCAATCGTCAACCGGTGATGGATAGCAGCGGGCGTCCCATCCGTTGACGTAACCCAGCGATTTCAGTGGTCCGGCCACCAGATGCGGCGGATCGCAGAAGATGGCGGCATGATCAAGGGTCGGGAGTATCCGCACTCCGGCGGCCGTCACCTTCTCCGCAACGGCTCTGGCCTCGCTAAAACGCAGCTGCGCGTTGGCAATACTCAATCAAATGACGGGTAAAATATTGCGGTAACAGACACGGACCATCCACGGCGCCACCCAGTGGTTGATAAGTATAAAAAAATATTTGTCGAACAATCGCTGGCAGGATAATATAACAGTTGCAGTGTACATACAATGCAACATCGACTGATTCAACTCACCTTGTTTTCCTGGCTTTTCTGCCTGGCCGCCACCGCCGCCACGGACGAGGCGGCAAACGCCGACGGCACCGGTGTACCGATGATCATTATTGCCATCGTCGTTGTCGTTCTGTTCTTCCTGATCGCCATAGTCGGAAAAAGTGAGGCCGTCGATAAGGCGACGCGCAACGCCGGCGCCAAGGCGAAAAGTATCCCCGATTCGGGCGCCGACCCAAATCCCATGAGTTTTGTGGATCCCGAGGCCCTGCCGGACTCCACAGACGGCCCTGATGAACTCTACGAGACGGATATCACCGTTCTCGACGACGACACGGACACCGAGTGGCTCAACGATCGCGACTACGAGTCCGATGATGCCGCCGGATCCGATGAAGACGAGATGGGCGATGATCGGCCGCGTGCAAATGATCAGGAGAACGGCACCGGCCGTGCCGCTGTGAAACCGGCCGCCGACCAGCCCGGGACAACCCCGGCCGGCGATCCGGCCGGCGACGGAAAATCGTGACGCCGACATTCCGTAATTGCAGGAATTCACTTGGTTCTTACCGCCCACGACAGTCGCCGCACCGAGTGAGGGCCGACGACGAGATGTCGGCCGGGTTAAAATCCGAGCCGCGTTCGGGTACCCTGTCATACCTCCGTAGATTCATACCGCCGGCGCATTTGGTTATGTGAGCCGCCGGGGGTTGTTTCACATGTCGTACCGCGGCGCGACGGTACTTTTAATCCGGGTCAGACACTGTATGGTTATTACACGTTGTTCCCTAACATCCATAAAACTGTCTGCCGTTCTCTGGTGCCGGCAGAACTGAATATGATGGCATTCCGCAGCCAACTTTTTCCGCTTTCCGCCCTTTTCATCGTCCTGCTCATCACGGCCGCATTGCACGCCGAAGAGTGGTGGCCGTACGGCGAGGCCAATGAGCAATCAATGGTGCCCGCAACTCTTGATACGACGCCCTTGAAGCCCGAAATCAAGGCCCAGACCAGCCTCGCCCCAATCATCAAGAAGGCCACACCCGCCGTTGTCCATGTCTTTTCCAAACAGATGGGCAATGCGCAGTTGGGCGATGCGCATCAGAATGTCCCGGAATTCTTTCGCTACTATTTCGAGCATTTCGGGAAACGACCAATGCCGATCGAGAACCTCGGCTCCGGCGTTATCATCACCGCGGACGGTTATATCCTGACAAACAATCACGTGGTCGAAGGTGCGGACGAGGTAAAAGTCGCATTGCCCAATTTCAAGCGGAAATTCGATGCCAGGATCGTGGGCACCGACCCGAATTCCGAAGTCGCCGTATTGAAAATCGAAGCGGACGGGCTGCCGACGCTGCCACTCGGCAACAGCGACACCATGGAAGTCGGCGATATGGTCATCGCCATCGGCAACCCCTTCAACGTTGGTCAGACCGTCACCAAAGGCATCGTCAGCGCGTTGAGTCGTGGTCTCAGCCCGGATCCGGAACGATTCGAGGACTATATCCAGACCGATGCCTCGATCAATCCGGGAAACTCCGGCGGCGCCTTGATCGATGCCCAGGGCCGACTCGTCGGCATCAATACCATGATCATCACTCGCAGTGGCGGGGACCAAGGCATCGGCTTCGCCATACCAATCAATCTGGCTCGCAGCATCATGGAACGCATGTTGAAATATGGTCGCGTCATCCGCGGCTTTCTCGGCGTTCATATCAAGGATATTGATCCGGATTTTATGGATGCCTTCAACTTGGCGACCATGGAGGGCGTCCTCGTCGATGACGTCGTTGCCGACGGCGCCGCCGAGGAAGCCGGCATCCGGCACGGTGACGTCATCATCGAGTTCGACGGGGCTGCGGTTCGTGATTCACGCCATTTGAAGCTGATCGTGGCACGAACGCCACCGGGCACAGATTCCCTAGTTAAACTTCTTCGTGACGGGGAAGAATTGGAAATCATCGCCAGTCTCAAGGAACGCAGTGACGGCGCGGGATATGGGACGACTGATCCAGTCAGCAACCGAGAAGATGGAATTCTGCGCGGCGTCACACTGGACGACCTAAAGACGGCGCATCGCGAACGTTTCGAAATTCCGGAAAACGTGAACGGTGTCGTCATTCTGAGTGTCAAGCCCGGCTCGGCCGCCGCTGCAGTCGGACTCGAGGCCGGCGACGTGATTCAGGAAATCGGGCGGCGGCCCGTGGCAAGTGCGGCGGAAGCGCAGGCGATAAGTCGTGATCTGGACGAAGGCATCATACTGCTGTACGTCTGGCGAAAGGGCTCCGGCAGCTTTTACCGCATCACAAACGCCATCAAGAAAGAAAAAAAACCGTAGGAGTTTTCGATCCCCTATCATCCCTCCAAAAAAGGGCTTCCAACATGAAATCTTCCGGCCTCATCTCACTCGTCGCCATCACTCTCGTTACAGTCGGGTGTTCGTCAATGCATCATGGCCACGCGCGTTTCTGGAGCGGGGTTGAAAAGGCGGTCGCCGTCATGCATCCGACACAGGGGAATCGTACAAGCGGCGTCGTCTCGTTCGAACAGACCGGCGAATTCGTAAAAATCGTCGCCGACATCAAGGGGCTCAAGCCGAACGCCAAGCATGCCATTCATGTGCATGCATTAGGTGACTGCTCCGCGCCGGACGCTAAGAGTGCCGGCAGCCACTACAATCCGTCCGGTCATCCGCACGGCAGTCCGAGGAATCCGGTACGCCACGCCGGTGATCTGGGAAACCTCGTCGCTGACAACCGCGGTGAGGCGCATTACGAGTTGACGGTTCACAACATCAGCATCGCCGGCTTGCGGAATCCCGTCATCGGCCGGGCAGTGATCATCCATGCCGGGGAGGATAAATTCGTGCAGCCGACAGGCGCCGCAGGACCTCGCATTGCCTGCGGCTGTATCGGCGTTGCGAAGTAGGCCGGACGTACCATAATAATCATTTCCTCCTTCCCTCCCGGGCCGCCATGGCAGCCCGGCTGACGTCAACATCGCTGAACGGTCGCCGTCTGCCCTTCACTTCCTGGTAATTCTCATGGCCCTTGCCCGCCACCAGCACAATGTCATTCGGACATGCCCTTGAAATCGACGCCGTGATCGCTTCTGCCCGGTCGCAGATAACTTCATGTGGAACATCGGCCGGGATACCGG
>CAUZRT010000314.1:0-4030 GCA_963582235.1 Lentisphaeria bacterium | reverse complement strand
CCAAAAAAAACGAAGCCCGGCGGGATTCAGCCGGGCTTCGTTTTTTTTGGAGGCGCGGACCGGACTCGAACCGGTGTACAAGGTTTTGCAGACCTCTGCCTAACCACTCGGCCACCGCGCCAAATCAATCATAACCAAAGGATCAATCTACAATCAAACCGCCTGCCTTTGTAGCGCTTGCCAGAAAAATCACTGCCGCTACGTTTGTCAGCCGCCGATCGCCTTCTGGTACGAAAACTCGAGTAGCAGTCGAATCTCGACCAACTGCGTCTTCTTCAGAAAATACTCAATGGCCGGCCCCATACTTTTCGTCTCGGCGTCGGCACACCAGTCGACGAACTGAAACGGGTCCCACTTTTCGGCTGTTTCAATCGCATCCGAATACTGCTGCTGATGGGGCGACGACTCAATCGTCTCCTCGCCGACGCGCAGAGCACGTTTCCGCAGCTTGGGAAAAACGGGATGCTCGCCGACTTTTCGAAACCAGTGCTTGGCATTGTCGTAGTCGCCTTCGCGCCGATGCATGATGCCATGCCAATAACTCCCGGTCTGGGTCTCGATATTCTGGCAGACTGTGTGCGCGAGGTCCAACTCATCATTCCAAAGCAGTACGCCGGCCTTCATCACCTCGGCGTACTCCGCATCTTTGATAACGATCGGCGAGAATAGGTCGGCAATCGGAAGATTATTGATTTCGTCCGTCAGATCACTTTTCCAAGGGCGAAGCGGCTTCAGGTCCGGCGTCGCATCGCGACGCTCGAGGACCTCGATGAAAAACGCCACTCTCGTGTAAAAAAAGGAAGACCTGTCCATCTCCCCCAGCGACGTATATCGTGATCCCTCCATTCTGCCTCCGAATAAGAAAAAGTGTTCCGTGACTGTCTAGCGCTGCCAGTTTTGGCAAGCAGAAACGCCCACTCGTAATCGATCCATTCGTAACCGATGCGCGGCCGGCCTTCGATGCGAATGGATCGATTACGAATTGTTTCCGGCTGCCCCCGCAGAACATCGCCGCACCGCGCGTGTCACGCAATCGTGATCTTATCACAAAGATAGATGTCCTGAATCATATTCAAGAGCTTGATCCCGTCCGCCATGGATCTCTGAAACGCCTTGCGGCCACTGATCAATCCCATACCGCCTGCTCGCTTGTTGATGATCGCCGTGATCGCCGCCTGCGCCAGATCCTCGGGACCGGAGACGCCGCCTGAATTGATCAGGCCGACGCGCCCCATGTAGTTGTTCACAACCTGGTACCGCGTCATATCAATGGGATGGTCCGTGCACAGTTCCGTGTACATCCGGTTGTCAAATTTGCCGTAGCTGCCCACGACCTCCGCCATCGCCTCGTAACCCCGATTGAGTCCGGGCTGCTTCTGCTTTATCAGATCGGCTTCGATGGTCACGCCGAGATGGTTGGCCTGGCCGGTCAGATCGGCGCTGTTATGATAGTCCTGATCGCCGATTTGCAACGCATTGTTGCGGAGATAGCACCAAAGGATGGTCGCCATCCCCAACTCATGCGCCGCTTGAAACGCCTCGCTGACCTCGACAATCTGACGGGTGCTCTCCGACGAGCCAAAATATATGGTCGCCCCCACAGCAACCGCGCCGAGATTAAATGCCTGCTGGACCCGGGCGAACATCACCTGGTCGAATTTGTTCGGGCATGCAAGCAGCTCGTTGTGATTGATCTTGACAATGAACGGGATCCGGTGGGCATACTTTCGGCTGATGCAGCCCAGTCCTCCCAGGGTTGACGCGACGGCGTTGCAGCCACCTTCCAGGGCGAGACGCACGATGTTCTCCGGATCGAAGTAAATCGGGTTGGGAGCAAACGATGCACCCGCGGAGTGCTCGATGCCCTGGTCAACAGGGAGGATCGAGAGATAGCCCGTACCGGCCAGGCGGCCGTGGTCAAGGATCGCCTGCAAATTGCGTAGAACCGGCACCGGCCGGTCGCTCTCCGCCAAAAATCGGTCAACGTAGTCCGGACCCGGCAAGTGCAGATCCTCGCGGGAAACCGTTTCGCATTTATGTGTAAACAGATCTCCGGCCAAATGGCCAACGACCTGCTCGATCTCATACAAATTGGCAGCCATAGATGTCTCTCCTCTATCATTATCGCGACATGCCGGGGAGTACCCCCGGGCGGAATTATTTCTGTCGCTACTATACAATATATAGCAGGTGGTAACAACAGACATCGCGTAATTGCACAGGCCCCAGGTCCGGCAGACATGCACCGTAACTCACGAATAGATTATCGGACACACAATGAATTGTTCGCTCGGCAGAATGGAATGGTGCGATTCAGGGATGGACCGAAAAGGGAGCTTAACGCTCCCGCATGCGGGACAGAACTCAGAACGCAGAATGTCGAAACCCGGAACGAGACCGGAAGCGGGCAGCCGCAAAAGCACCATGATTCGCGCGGCAGCGCTGCTCCCTTCGAAGTTCGGAGTTTGCTCCCGTATGCGGGAGCGTTCGACGTTACGTCAGGCAACGGGACAGACACGGAAAGAATGCGACAGATAAGTTGCGCGTGTGTATTTTGGCCTACCCCGGAATCCGATGAGACCTGATGCGGCGCATCGCCGTGTGGCTGGGTTCGTTGACTTTCACCGTCGCCACACTACTTTTAATTTGGACGTAACAAAAGGAATTCCCAAATGAGTTTAGCCCCGGACCGAATCGAGCCGCCCCAGCGCATACTGATGGGGCCGGGTCCGTCCGATGTCCCGGCTTCCGTACTGCAAGCAATGGCCGCCCCGACAATCGGCCACCTGGACCCCTATTTTCTGCGGATTATGGACGATCTGAGCGCCATATTGCGCGAGCTTTTCGCAACGTCGAACGCCCTGACTCTGGCGATTTCCGGCACCGGCTCATCCGGTATGGAGACTTGCTTTGTGAATCTTCTCGAACCCGGCGACGACGTGCTCGTCGGTATCAACGGCGTCTTCGGCACGCGCATGAAGGATGTCGCCGAACGTTGCGGAGCACAGGTCACCGCGGCGGATCAGGATTGGGGGCGGGCGTTCGATGTCGAACAATTCCGTAGCGCCGCCGGCGATCGACGTTTCAAGCTCGTTTGTGTTGTACATGCTGAGACATCAACGGGTGTGCATCAGGATTTGAGCGGCTTCCGCGAGCTCGCCGACGAACTCGGTGCGTTTCTGTTGGTGGATACCGTCACGTCCCTCGGCGGCTTGCCGGTGCGGGTCGATGAGTGGGGCATCGATGCCATTTACTCCGGCACGCAGAAATGCCTGTCCTGTCCGCCGGGCCTGGCGCCGGTGAGCTTTTCGGACCGCGCCGTGCAATGCCTGACATCGCGGCAGACGAAAGTGCAGAGCTGGTATCTCGATCTGAACATGATCTCGCAATACTGGGGCGAGGACCGCGTGTATCACCACACCGCGCCCATTAATATGAATTACGCGCTGCACGAGGCCGTTCGCCTAATTCTCGAAGAGGGACTCGAGAATCGCTTCGCCCGGCACGCGCGAAACAGCAAAGCGCTGGTCGCCGGACTCGAGACCATGGGGTTATCCATGCAGGTGCCACTGCCGGAGCGGCTGCCGACGCTGAATGCTGTCCGTATCCCGGAAGGCCTTGACGATGCCACCGTCCGCAAACAACTCCTCAGCGATTACGGCCTCGAGATCGGTGGCGGTCTGGGACCGCTGAAGGGCAAGATCTGGCGTATCGGACTCATGGGTGCAAGCTCCACGCAACGAAACGTGGCCCTCTGCCTCACGGCCCTGCAGTCAGCGCTCAAATCCCAGGGTTTTACGGTGAATGACGATCCCATTGCCGCCATGAAATCCGTGTATGAGGAATGATGAGGAGTGGGACGGTGGACCGCCGTCGCTCAGGGAGCTATGACTGTTGAAAAGGGTAGAAGGGTCGGGAGGTTTTGCGTGATCCCAGGGTGAAATTAGGCGAGGGAAAATCGGCCTCAATTGCGAGCGGTTTCGAGGACGACAAGTTTTCGGGAGCATCGGAACCGGGCGCTGCGCGGGCG
>CAUZRT010000313.1:0-4050 GCA_963582235.1 Lentisphaeria bacterium | reverse complement strand
GAAGTGTTCGAACTTGCCCGACGATTGGACTTCGATTTCAGGGTAATATATGAGTTTGTTGTTGTCGGCAATTCGACGATGCGAGACATCTTCTTTCAGATCGATGTCCAGAGCATCGGACAAAAGCCGTACAAGTCGATCATCGAAGAGGCGTTCCTGGCCGGTAAGCGCTCGACGACGTCGTTGACTGAGGACGCGTTAATGCTTGGGCTACGGGCCAACCAGCGGTCCAAGGTCTACGCGCTGCCGCTGATTGCCAGCCATGTGGGGGGCGATACGGCGGCCGACCTTGTGGCCATGGACATGGCGTCGCAGGAGGAGCTTGTGATGCTGGTCGATGTCGGCACGAACACGGAAGTAGTGATCGGCAATCGTGAACGTCTGGTGGCGGCCTCATGTCCCGCCGGACCGGCATTCGAAGGTGGACTGATCAAGTTCGGGATGCCCGGCTGCGAAGGCGCGATTGAATCGATTCGCCTGAATGATGACAGCTTCGACTGCCACACCATCGGCGACGTTGCACCGCAGGGCATCTGCGGCTCCGGTCTCATTGATCTGCTCGCCGAGCTTCGGCGCCATAAGCGGATGGAGCCCAAGGGCATCTTTACGGATAAGTCGTACGAAATGACGATCGTGCCGGACCACGGGATCACCTTTTCGCGCGAAGATGCCAGTAACCTGGCGCAGGCGAAGGCCGCCAACTTCTGCGGTCAGTACATTGTCATGCGGACATTCGGTGTCGGACCGAACGACATCACGAAACTCTATCTGGCCGGCGGCTTTGCCAATTACGTCAATGTTCAGAACGCCATCGAAATCGGGTTCATGGCGCCGGTAGCTGAGGACCGGATCGTCAAGATCGGCAACGCAGCCGTGCAGGGTGCCCGCGAGACACTGCTTTCCAGGACGAAGCGGGAATCCATCGAGTCCCTGGTCAAGGGCATCGAGCATGTGGAACTGGAAACGACGCCCGACTTCTTCGACATATTCGTCGAAGCCTGCCAGTTTAAACCCATGCCGAAAGAGATTACCTAATGGACAATGGTTCGTAACTACTCAGGTGGACGGTGGGCGGTGGAGGGAGAAAATCCGTCCAATGTTATGTCGCAGGCGCACGGAAATCGCCTGTGCAAATGTCGCGTTAGACCCTGAAACTCGGTTGCGATCGGCCACAGTCCACCCGAAGAGTCAAGATGGGTGATGGCTAATGGTCACTGGATGATTGCTGACACCATCATCCAGTGACCATTAGCCATCACCCATCGCTTCCCTTCCTCCTATGAACAGTCAAGCAACCGTCAGCGCCTGGCAAAAACCGACCTTCCGCCACCTGCTCGAGCATACGGACGGCTTCGTGCACTGCGTCGAATTAGTAAATTCCCGCGGTGTCATTTCCGAGCGCGGTGGCAAGCGCGTCTTGATGCTGGCTCGCGCTCTGGCCCAGCGCCCGGACATTCATGGGCTAAGCATCACGGATAATCCGGGCGGCAATGCCATGCTCGCCCCGGACATACTGGGAACCGATCTGATTTCCCGCGGCCAAGAAGTGATCATCCATCTGTCATGCAAGGATTGGAATCGCAACGGGCTGCAGAGCAAGGCATGGCAGCTCGCCAGCCAAGGATTCGACAACGTCCTGGCGCTGTCCGGCGACTACCCGATCGATGGCTACCGGGGCCGGGCCGGACCGGTGTTCGATATCGATTCCATCGGTCTCCTTCAGATGCTGAGCGAAATGAATGCCGGCCTGCCGCTCGACACCGGCAAAGGCAAGAAGCCGCAGATCCTCAAATCGACCCGTTTCTTCGCCGGTGCCGTCGTCAACAATCACAAGCGCTTTGAACGCGAAGTGATGCCGCAGTATTTTAAGCTGGCAAAGAAAATCGAAACCGGCGCTGGTTTCATTATCAATCAGATCGGCTACGATTCGCGCAAGCAGGACGAGTTGCTGAAGTACATGGTGATGCATGACCTGCGGGTGCCGGTCATAGGCAATGTCTTCGTCCTCAGCGGCGGCGGCGCCCGTTACTTCCACGCCGGCAACATTCCGGGTGTTACGGTCACCGACGAGCTGTTGGCGCTCTGTGAGAAACAGGCAAACTCCGCGGATAAGGGCAAGGCCTTCTTCCTGGAGTTTGCCGCCAAGCAATGCGCTATCGCCCGGGGCCTCGGCTACCGCGGCGCCTACCTCGGTGGTCATCTCAAATACGAGGATTACGCGCATGTGCTCGAAATGGCCGGCAGTTTCGGCGAGGATGACTGGAAGATATTTGCCAAAGAAATCAACTTTCATTATCCGGATGAGTTCTACTACCTGGAGCCAGAGCCGGACACCGGACTCTGTTCAAGCGAAGTCAGCCGGGCCTATGTCGCATCGAAAAGTGGCGCCGCTACGCAAGCCGCGCGACGCCAGGCACCGCTCACCTACAAGCTCAATCGGTTTGTTCACGATCGGGTCTTCAAGCGCGGCACGGCCGGGTTCCGGATCGGCCGCCGTCTGTCCCGTGCTGTCGATGCCGGCAACGGTCTGCGCAAAGCGGCGCATGGCATCGAGCAGGCCATCAAGACGATTTCCTTCGACTGCCGCGACTGCGGCGACTGCTCCCTGCCCGACATTGCCTATCTCTGTCCGGAGTCCCAATGCGTTAAGAATCAGAGAAACGGCCCCTGCGGTGGGACACGGCAGGGAAAATGCGAAGTCGGCGAGAAAGAGTGTATTTGGGCTTTGGCCTATGACCGCTTAAAGGCCTATGGCGAAGAGGAGCGTATGTTGGATGGCCCCGTTGTTCTAAAGAACGGCGCCTTAGAGGGAACCAGTGCCTGGACGAACACCTTTCTGGATCGCGATCATCATGCCCGGACCGATGAGGAAAGCCCCCCCGATAGCGGTAAGGAAGATGATGGATAATGGTGAATTGGGGGATAAGAAACTGGAAACTCTCCTGAAATAAATCGTTCTCGTCCTCGATTGCGTGACGGTTTCGAGGACGAAAACGATTTGTTTCCCCGCGCTGCCAAAACTGGTAGCGCCAGAACCTCGCTGAATACTCTCTCTCCTGAAGCAACTCGTAATCAATCCATTTAGAATCGAGGTTAAGAATTATGTTCAGCCTGCCAAAAACGTGCAGCACCAGCTCTCGGCTGAACGCTGAACATCACGTGGCTGAAACCGAACACGACGCGTTATCGGGGTATCGAAATGAAAGTTAATGGTCAGGAATTCGTCATCATCGGTGAAAACGTGCACACGACACGCATCTTGCTGCGTAAGGGAAAACGGGTCACGAATCGTCCCGATGGTGCGGAAGCGGTCGAGTATGCCGATACGGACGGGACGCCCCGGTATCTGGTCATTCCCGAGTTCATAAAGAAGACTCGAGATTACGACGAGGGCCGCGTCAAACACGTCAAGATTGCCGTTCTGGCAGCCATGTCCGGTGTCGCCCCCGAGGCCGATGAAGGCCTCGTCTACATTCAGCGTCTCGTGGAACGGCAGCTCGCCGCCGGGGCCGATTTTCTCGATCTGAACGTCGATGAAGTGTCGCTGGATCTGAATGAGCAGAAGGCTGCCATGCGCTGGCTGGTCGAGACCGTGGAGCCTATTTCTTCGGTGCCGCTGTCCGTCGATTCGTCCAATATCGAGATCATCGAGGCGGGGCTGCAGACATACAAGGGGAGTAATGGCCGCACGATACTGAACTCCGCGTCGCTCGAACGCGTCGAGGCTTTGGATCTGGCAAAACAATATGACGCCCGCGTCATCGCTACGGCTGCCGGCAAATCGGGGATGCCGCAGGATACGGCGGAACGAATCGCCAACGCTTCGCAGATGGTCGATACAGCGGTGGCCAAAGGCATCCCGCTCCACGACATTTTTGTCGATCCTCTGGTATTCCCCATTTCGGTCGACAGTCAATACGGCAACCATTGCCTCGATGCGATTCGCCAACTCCGCGAGAAATATGGGCCTGAGATCCATATTACCGGCGGTTTCAGCAACGTATCGTTTGGCCTTCCGTGCCGGCACCTGATCAATGATGTGTTTATCAT
>CAUZRT010000312.1:0-4085 GCA_963582235.1 Lentisphaeria bacterium | reverse complement strand
GCCTTACTGAAGACAGCATCGATAAGTTGCTGGAATTCCTCGAGGCCGATTTCCTTGATGTTCTGCACAAGGTCGGCAACATACTCACAACTCTTACAAAACCCGGCGACAAACGCATCGGTATCTACAGTGCTCTTCAGCAGCCCGCGAAAACGGCCAATGCCGATGTCTGTGATCAATGCGGTCAAGCGATGAAACTGAGCAGTATTCCGGGTGCGAACAAGATTGATCTGATACGATCCGACGAGCGTGTACAAAAAGTTGTACGCCCGCCGCATGGTGTCGTGCCAATGCCGGCCCGACTTCTTTCCGTCCGCCACGATCTGCTCCCAGGTGGCCGATTGTCGGCGCTCGTGGATGTCCCAGCCTTGGCGCGCAATCACTTCGATGGTTGCCACGACGTCGTCGGCGCTATCGACGCAGATGACACCGGCTTCGCGCAGATAGCGCTCCTTGACATAGGGATCATCAGCGGAGGTGTACTTCACCGAGCTTTGATGCCCGTACATTGTGCCGGCCGGCAGTGTCTTTCCAGTTACCAATGCAACAACCGGCTTGGAGATGATCCCGGTCGCCACAAGGCGTGCGGCGAGTTGTTCCTGGATACCCCCGGCTTCACCGTTCAGCACGATGTACAGCGTGTCAGGGTCCTGTTCGAGCATGAGAAGGGCCTCGAGAAAACCGAGCCCGGTGTACTTGTCGCCGCCAATGGTCCATGCAACGCGGGTACCGACACCGTTGTCGGCCGCCTGATCACTGATATCGAAAACCATCGTGCCGCTCCTGCCGATGACGCTCAATCCGCCCGCCCGGCTGAACAGATGTGCCGGCATGCTCCCGATCTTGAAGTGATCCGGCTGCTCGTTCACGTTCGCGACGATCAAGATCCCGGGACTGTTGGGGCCAATCAGGGCAACATCGGCAGCTTCCAGCATATCCATCAATCGAATCGATTGATCATAGAGCATGTTCTCGGCCATCACCACCATCAGCCGAATGTCCGGACATGCCGCCAGACAGTCCTTAGCCGCGTCAAGTGACTGCGCCGCCGGCGCATAGCTCAAAATGATATCGGCGCTGCCACAGGCCGCAACGGCGGCGCTTACCGACAGGTACACGTTGACGCCCGGTATCCCGGAGTCAGGATGCTTGCCGGCGGTGGGCGTCGCAATCCAGACGACTCTCACGCCGGCCGCA
Source organism: Lentisphaeria bacterium (assembly GCA_963582235.1). Taxonomy (GTDB): domain Bacteria; phylum Verrucomicrobiota; class Lentisphaeria; order JABSQK01; family CAJWLW01; genus CAUZRT01. Next base: position 2,888 of record CAUZRT010000312.1, on the reverse strand, counting down.
TGGATGCCCCGCGTATGGAATGCCCCGGTGTACCCGAAGCCGAGGATTCCCACCCGCGTCTCCTCCTTGGTGCCGAAGAGGCCCTGGAGGGTCCGATCCGCTGTCAGCCAGCCTTCGGGGTCCACCGTGACGCCCGTCACTGCCCGGCGCACCAGGGCATCCTCGACCAGCCGGCCGACGTCACGATTCGAAAGTCGCCGAATTGGCTGACCGGCAAGGACCTCGATCGTTCGATCCACAAGTTCCACGGTGGAGTTGGCGAGGATGATGTTCTCATGGTGCGCTTCCAGTGCATACAAACGCTCGCGGCGCGCACCCATTCCCGGCCCGTTGAATCGCAACAGCACGGGCAGGCGGCCCACCGTCTCAATGCTGAAGTGACGGACCGCCTTCGCGATGTCCTCTGCCACTGCCGTCCCGCTGATGATGTTCAAGGCAATGGCCTCGACATCGGGGCGCGCCGCCAGCGCCATCCGAAATGCGGCGGTGATTTTTTCCGCGACGAAGTCTCTCTTGAGATCGATGACGCCGCAGACTTCCACCACCGTCACCAGATGATCAACCATGTTGATCGCAACACCGGAGCCGTTCGAAATAATGAAGACACCGCTGCCCTGCCGCTGCTCGCGGTCGCCCGGCGGCTTGAATACCGTGATGTTGAGGTCGTACCGCTTTCCTTGAAAAACGACCTTGCCTTCGCCTTCCTTGCCTTCACTGATCAGGAATTCCTCAGGCAGGGGGTCGGGCTGAAGGAGAGGCTGTTGTATCCGTTCCTCGAGTTCCCGGAAGAGTCGCGGATCAATGCCCGGCAGGTCCTCGGGGGGAATCTTGCGGAGTCCGCGTCGCCGCGGTAGTCTCATGGTACGTTGCGGCATGGCAGGAGGACGAAGTAAATGGGAATGGTTGATGTTGGAGATCCCGCGCGTGCGGGAGTCACACGGACAAAAAAAACGATGGAAATCAACCACTTGCCCGGTTGGATGACCGCGTCGCATGATTCGGCCTTAACAGACATGAAGAACGACCGAAAGTCAATCAGGACCGCACCCGCTGGCTGCCGGATCGCCGTTGAGGACCGCCGTCTCTCCACCCTCAAACTCACGTCGGACGGACCCCCTTGGAGCGTCTCGGTCGGCTATTGGCGACCCCATGCACCGGGCCTCCGCCGAGGAGATTTCGTTCAACCACTAATTAAGACTCAGGACGCCAGTGGCTGGCGCCGCGACGCACGTTCACCCGCCGACCCGACGGCGGGCCGCGTCCGCGGCCGGATGTTTTGGGAATTCCTCCATGATCCGACGCAGCAGCGCGTCCGCGTCATCACGCCGTTCCAATGACCTCAATCCAAGGGCTTTCTCCAGTTCCATCGCCGGTAGAACAGCAGGCAGGTCGTTGAAGGCGATGAAATTCTCGATGACGGTCACAGCGCCCTCGTGCCAGCCGTATGCGTTCAGCAAGCGTGCCCACCACAGGGCGTAGCGGCCATCCCAAAGTATTTCCGGCGCCAGCACCGGCCACTCGCGCAGGTCCTTTTCGGCAGCGGCCCAGAATGTCTGGTCGATATTTCGCTGCAGCCGTTCGGCCACGGCATTGCTGCGAACCACATCATTCTCGAAGTCACCGCGGCCGGACCGCTCCTTGTAGAGCTTACGAAAGTATTTTTTAGCTTTCTGAAGATCGCCTTGGTCAAGGGCCAACTCGCCGATACACAGCCGGGCAAGCGCGTTCTTACGCCCGAGACGCTTGACAACACGGTTCACGACGCGCTCGGCGCTCTTGTAATCACGCCTTCGATAAAGCTCAAACTGAAACTGCTCCAGCATGACGCTTTCCGCATCTTCGGAACGACCGTCGGCCATTCGACGCTTATAGGCTCTGCGTGCCAGATCCGGATCGCCTGCCGATGCGGCGCGCGCAAGACTCAGAAGGACGTCATTTCTCAACTCCCGATTCAGACGTTGCGACGACCCGTCGACCAACGCTCGGCAAATGGGCACCACACCGGGGTTACGCTCCCGGAGATTCAGAAAGTGATAGTAGCCGGTCAATGTTTCCGCATCTATGTCCTCGAGGTTCTGCTCCAGGATCGTCCGGCTGTAACGACCGTATGCCTTCGCGTCTGTCCACGACAGTTGTCGGGGCACGGGGCCAAAATGAATCTGGCCTTCGGCCCGCGGCTTACCGCTCGCGTTGGCTGCGGAAATAAACATGGAGTCGGTCCCGATGACGATGCGCCGGACGCGATTTCCCGATGCGGTGCTGCCGTTACCGAGCCGCCATGCCGCGGCCTGTTCGGTGTACGTGCTCATTTCAATTTCCGTCAGCATGACGTTATCAATACCGATGTAACTGATCTGCTTGACGGAGAAGGCCGGACACATACGATCCGGGTCCCGGTTTTCCATGTTGACCAGCTGAGCCAAGCCAGAGCGTACGTACGCCTTTGAGGGCACCGTGTATTTATTACGGTCATCGATCCATTGGGCCAAGACGGCCATCTGCGCGCCACCGATGTCCGCAACAATACAGCGGACGCGTGTCGTGCCCTGGCGCACGCGGATCGGTTGGCGCCCCTGACCCATGCGCGCATCATGGGCACGGCGGGATCCGCTACGGTCAATGACGAGCTTCTTGTGGACGAACAGATAACCGGCGTCATCGGAGACGAGAAAGATCTGCCATTCCTGGCGCGTATCGCTGTGCCAATAGCCCTCGAATACCATGAGAAATGCGTCGCTGGTATCAATTGGATTGGTCGCCAGCTCGATCTTTGCAACAGGCACAATCGCAATTCGGCGGGATCGGTTGAGGAGTTGATCGACTCGCTCCCAGCTGCTGACGTCGCTACCCGGCTCGCACGTACGAATGTCCACCGTCAGACCCGGCTT
>CAUZRT010000311.1:0-4109 GCA_963582235.1 Lentisphaeria bacterium | reverse complement strand
TGGCGTGCATCCTGGGCGCGGAAGATGAGCCCTGCTCCGGAGGCGCCGCTGGCGCCCCAGCGGAACTGGAATTCAGCTTCGAAGTCGGCATAGGCATTGACCGTGTTGACGGCCTGCATCAGATCGACGTTCGTATTGCGCTGTCCGTCATAGGCCCTGGCCACCGGGTTCCATGGCTTGATGCCGATATTGAACGGCACCGCTGGCGGAGCGATCACGCCGGGGCCCCAGTCGTAGTCTATGACCACTCCATCAACGCTGCGCTTGCCCTGAGTCTGGTGGAGTTCGGCCAGGTACTGGTGCAGAACTTCCTCCGAGTTCAGATTAAGCCAGGCGGGTCCGATGAACGACCAGTCCTTGCCGTCTCCGATCCGCAGGTTCCGCCAGTTCGATTCCGCCTCGCCGGCCGGGGCGGCGACTGCTCCGATCAGGCCTGCTGCAACAATGAAACATCCGATGGATGATATTGAATGTGACATCGGGCCAACTCCTGTGATTCGATCGCGTTGAGAAGTTTTTCTTTGGTGATAGCGGACATGAGTGAACCCAGTCGGAGAGATCATTATCAAATGGGCGACCCCATGATCGTTGTGGGAATGCCGATGCCGACCAATCCGAAATCCCGAGCGGACTTCGTACCTCCTGGCGTCGGCCAGGACGGTTCGCGGCGGGCCCTCGTGCTCGAACTCAGGATGTGGCATTATGCGGAAGGAACCTGTCGATGGTCAAGTACGACTTGCTGAAGACGTACAGGATTACGGCCATTTCCAGTCGCATCCCTGCTGACGGGTTTGTGGTTACCGCACACGGAGAAACACGCAAGACGGCAACGAAAAAAGGGGCTGAATTAATGTCCCGACACGGCAGAGGTTTGCGTGATAAGTCACGCTGCGGGAGCATAGCTCAGCGGTTAGAGCAACGGACTGCCTTCCAGCTCGGCAAGCGAATGCGGCGCGAGTGCAATCAACGCCAGCGCGACAATGAGGGCGCCCAATGCACGCCGAAAACGATTCCGAATCACCTTGTCAGAGCTGGAACTATTGACCAACATGATCTCGACCTGCATCACGACTACAATCGCCATTCGAATCCCGCGACGAAAACGTGTACCGCCGAGACTAGTACCCAGCCAAAATTAAAATTGTGCGGCGGACGGGCACTCCTGCGTTGACGATGATGACGGGCAGGAGTGCCCGTCCTACGGCCATCCACAAAGTTAGGTTTGGTCGGGTACTAGCATTGCAACGTGCTTTTTCTGCGTAAATCAACCTTCGTTACTTCTTCTTCGCGCCATTCAGTCGTACAACGAACACCCAACAGAGCCACGAGCTTCGGTGATCTCTCGAATATGTCCGTTAAACGTGGGCTAACTCTTTGAAATTAGCCCAACAACCGGTCAACTCCTCCGGACTATTCCATTGGGCCGCCAGGGCGGCTACCACGGACTAGTGGTGATCCCCGATCCAGCGACGGGAGGACTCGATTATTTGACCATAATTTATGGCGGTGGTGGCCTTCATCGAACCGCCTCAGGATGAGGTGGTCGAGAAGATCCTGCGCGGGCACCAGAGCGCAGCGATGGTCGGCGGCCTGTGGCGCTCATCGGCAGCACAGAAAGACGACCTGCGTCCCAACGACCTTCCGGCACTAATCCCTCGAATGTAACAAACGAAGTCCCTTTTCATCATTCAGGGAGCCGCAGGCGGCATGAAGGGCTGATAGGAAATTTGATTTCCTCCTTGTAGGCTCAGATCTGTCGGCGGAAATCAAATTTCCTATCAGTCGACACCCGAGCCGAGCAAATTCACGGTTCTGGCAACACAGAGGGACGACGGCCAGCTCCGTTATTCGCACGACCTGCTGAGCGGGAACGATGCGTCCGAGGCAACGCAGTTGCTGCGCGAAGTATTGGCCGGGCAGCCGGATCGATCGGTGGTGATTGTGCAAGTTGGATTTTCCACGAATATGGCACGTTTGCTCGATTCCGAGCCAGACCAGTATTCCGCGCTCACCGGCCACGAACTGGTGAAATAGAAAGTGAAATTGCTTTCGATCATGGCGGGTAGTTTCCAACAGATTAACGGCAAGAGGCACTTGGAATACAATGTGATCAAGGACATTCCGTCGGCCCGGAAGCTGACCAGCGAGTGACCGACGCCAATTGTGTACAGCGGCTTCGAAATCGGATTGGCGATTACTTACCCGGCCCGTAGTAGCGAACAGGATTTTCTCTATGTGCCGCATCACCCGCTGGCCGAAGCGTATCAACTCTTTATACCCCCGCCGCACAACCGGCCCACATGGGATTTGACTAGCGTGCTACAGGTGGTCGGTCCTGATCGCGAATACTTCGATCTTTCCGACCCAGGACGGCTCAACATCGCGGACGACGGCGGTACACGATTCGTCAAGGAGCCGGGCGGGCCCCATCGGTATTTGATTGCCAGCGGTGAGCAGGTGCTGCGGGTTCGCGAGGCCCTTGTTTTCCTGGCCAGCCAACCACCGACCATCCCGCGTGACGACTAGGATTGCTCTAAGCGTACGCGCGTCCCCTGTTCCCACTTCGAGCCGAAATCGATCGGTCCAGCGGCAACGTGCAAGCTCGCGAGAAAGCTCGCCGGTAACCCGGAAACCGCTGCAGTTGTGAAGCAGCTCATAACCATCAGCAAGAAACCCGATCCGCATAGAGCAGCTTGGCTGCCACGGTTCCCATGTTTCAGTTGTTTGGTATGACGACGATCTCTTCCGCTTCTGCGGTCTTGAATTCCAGCAGTGAGCCGGTAAGCTCATCTGCGATACTGCCGTTTCGGCGTAGCCTGACAGTTTTCATCGGCCAAGGATTCATCAGTCGGCACTCGGCACCTCGCCTTGACTCTATCCGAACGTAAGTAGTGCTTCCACTGATCATCTCTGCAGAGACAGCAAAGCCGCCTCTCGCCAGCAGGCGTTTGAACGCAATTGTGAAGTCTTCAGGCACACACGGAAACAGATGGATTACAGCGCTGCGGGAGTTAATCAATCGTTCCGGCTGGGTAAGGATAAGTTGCCTGTTCGTTGAGTCGCAGCCGTCAGCCAGCAGATGGAAGGCAAGGCCGTGGAACCAGCTCTTGGTAAGTCGTGCAGTACGGAGAACAATCTCTTTCTGCTCTGAGCCTGAGTCAAGATTGATTTCATCGGCCAGCACAGTCGGTATCACACCAGCGGCACAGCTGAATTTCTTGCCGAGCGGATTACCATCGCGCACATCCGTAAATACGGTGCCTTCTCCGGTTCTATAGGTTGGGTAGGGCGCCATTTTCGCGGCGATCTGACGCCACGTCTTGCGCAGTTCGGCATCGACACCAAGGATCTCAGCGGCCTGAGCAGCTCTTAGCAGTGTCCATTTGAACATCGCCAGAGCGGCTGTAGAGTCGCGGTTGCGCTCAAAACGATACGTCCATCCCCAGCGTTCCGACGCGAGTGAGGGGATAACGTGATAATAATCGTCATCCCCCTTTTTAGCGTAAGCGGTAGAGAAGACGGCGAGCTCCCGAAGACCCGGATAGACTTGCTCCGCCAGATACTCTTCGTCGCCGCCGTAATCGAATATGTCCCATGCGTGTTTCATTACCTGTGCGGGAATCTCCATACAGAATTCCCATGTGTAAATCGTGTGGGGATATACGCCATCGGCTCTTATTGGCGGCAGGTATCCGTGACCGTGGAACATCCCTGGCAGGCCGAAAACCTCGCGGGCGTTCGTGACGAAGGTGTCCAGCCAGTGACTGATCAGGTTAGGATAGTAATCAAGCCTGTCACATTGGTTGCGCACTGCAATATGAGTGAAATACAGTTCGTTGTAACACGGCAGGCCGTGCCAGGAGGCACTGTCGCCGTAACTGTAGTAGGGTCCACTCGCCTCGAATCTGCGAGGGTCCGGCTTAGAGCTTGAGGAATGCGGCGCCGTCCAACTGGCTATGATCTTTGGTATCTGCTCTCGAGCAAAGTCCTGTGATCCGTCGAATATTCTGCCGTTCTCTCGCTGATCACAGAGTTTCTTGCGCCAGGCGGCGTTTTCGGCGATGAGTCCTTTCAGCCCTGATTGCTCCGCTTCCAGCAGGTTGTTCATC
>CAUZRT010000310.1:0-4140 GCA_963582235.1 Lentisphaeria bacterium | reverse complement strand
CCTGCTCGGGCACCTGGGCAATCTTCTGAAGCCGGATCCCGAGCGCGTGCTTGTCATCGGTCTGGGATCCGGCACGACGGCGTACGCCGCCTCGATTCCCCGCTCGGTCAAAGTTGTCGACATCGTCGAGCTGTCAGACGATGTCGTCACTGCCCAGCCGTTTTTTGACAGCGTCAACCACGACATTCTCAACAACCATAAGGCTGAGATTTTCATCGACGATGCGAAGACTTACCTGAATCTCAACCGCACGAACTACGACGTCATTGTCAGTGAGCCTTCGAATCCATGGATTGCCGGCATCGGCAACCTGTTCTCGACGGAGTTCTATCAACAGGTCTACGACAGTCTCACCGACGACGGCGTCTTCGTGCAATGGCTACAGACGTACGAGACCTCGGACCGAATCGTGCTCTGCGTTCTGGCGACCATGCGGCAGGTCTTTTCGAATGTCGACCTCTGGTACATCGAGTCGTCAACCGATCTTCTCATTACCGGCTACAGGAATGCCGGCCGATCGCTCGACATTTCGGCGGCCCGACGCATGTTCGAGCAGGTCAAGGATCACATGGCGACGGTGGGGCTGGAATCGTTGGAAGACGTGCTGCTCCACCACATCGCCAACACGGAGGTTGTTGATCTGACGTTGAAAAAATACGAGGTCGTGGAGAATTCGGATACGTTTCCGTATATCGAGTACGAAGCGCCGAAACAGCTCTTCCTACGGGGCACGGCGCAACTGCCGAACGAAATGGATCAACGGCTCAGAACGAAGCACGTATCGCTGTTCCCGTTTCATGACCATTTCGCCGAGACGCCGCCGTCGGGATTTTTTGAGATCTTTCGCCGATTCAAGCCCGGGACGCAGATCGCGGCGCGAATCCGCAGCCTCGAGACGATATACAACGGCAGCGGCGTCGTCGCATCGCCGTGGTCGCGCAAATATGTCCTCGACGACCTGACGCGCATCCACAGCATGTTGCTTAACCGGGAACAGAAGGCATGGTTCCTGCGCGAACTTAGCAAAGAATACGATTCCCTGACGAATTGCTTCGTTCCCGTACCTTTTGTGTCCTTCCTGCGGGAATCCATGACGGACTATTTGGCGGAACATCCGGATGACGACGAGATGCGGCAGATGCTACGGCGGCTGGTGCTGTATGAGGACTTGGAGGGGACCTAGTGTCTTGTCTTTAAATACGTTGGCAATAAAACGTCTTCGTTATCCATCTCGTTTAAATCCATTTCGCATGGATTGATGTCATCAAAATAAGGACCAACGAAGTCGAAATCGATTACGAATGAATCGATTTGCATTCTACCGAAGTTAGACCCAAGCTGATAATTTCCAAAATCCCGGAAAAAATTTCCGGGATAGGACACTAGCCGTACCGCCGGGGTTTAGGAAACCTGGTATTTGTCGTGTCCGGCTGCGATGATTCACCCAGTCCGGCGGGGGCCTGCCGTTCCGCATGTATCTGGCGGGCACGGCGAACGTCGTCTTCGATCTGCCGGCCGAGCGCTTCGACAGTATCGAACTTTCGATCCTCGCGAATCCAATCGAGGAATTCAACTTCAATGTGCTGACCGTACAGGTCCGCGTGAAAGTCGAAAATGTGCATCTCGACAAAGGGCGTGCTGGGTGCTGCTTCCAGATATGTAGGGGAATTGCCCAGATACAGAATGCCCGGCAGTGATGGTGGGGTTTCAGAGTCGGCACCGTCCAGCAAGCGGGCCAACGCTGCATAGATACCGAAGGGCGGAAAGACTTTGTTGCTGGGGCAAACGTTTGCCGTCGGATAATGCAAATCCGACGTTGCCAGATCTTTGCCGAACTCGACCGGCCCCATGATCGAGAAACGGCGGCCGAGCAGGCGCTCGCAAAGATGGAGATCGCCGTCGGCAACGGCCTCACGAATCCGTGTGCTACTGATCGGCCGGTTGCCATCGAGTTCTTCCCGTACTGTCGCCACAGCGCAGCCGTGGCGTGCCGCCAGGGCCCGGAGCAATGCTGTGTCACCGGCGGCGCGATTCCCGAAGCGCCACTTCTCCCCAACGCAGATACCGGTCACCTCGATTCCGGCGCCGAGCAGGATATCCGTAACGAATGCTTCCGCTTCGACGGCGGCCAGCGCCGCGGTGAAGGGCATCACAACCAGAGCAGCGACCCCGAGATTTTCCATCAAACGGAACTTGTGGGCCGGCGAGAGCAGCAGCTTTGGCGCCCGCTCCGGCGCCAGGATCGCCAGTGGGTGAGGTTCGAAGGAAATGACGACGGGTTGCGCATCGGTGGCCGCAGCCGTGTCGGACAAGACATCGAGGATGCTTTGATGTCCGCGATGGAGACCGTCATAGACGCCGCATGAAATCGCTGCCCGCGTGACACCGAAATCACGAAGCTGTTGGAGCGAGGTGGCATGAATCATTTTCGGTTGCCCCGTTCCGCAAGACGGTCAGGTGACCATGCTAAGGGCTCGCGTAAAAATAATTTCACATTTTCCGCCGTCCGTTTGGCGTTAGTCCGTCAGCTGACGGATTGCCGATGCGACGGAACGAGACCACAGTCGTACCGAGGTACGACGCGGATCTCGCTAACGAGCATCGTCGGAAGATGACGTTATAAGTGGCGAGCGAAAATGTAAAATTATTTTTATGCGAGTCCTTAGTCACGGCCGCCGCCGTGGGATGCTTGCAATCAGATATAGGAAAGCACGGCGTCCAGAGGCATGAAATTCCGGAACAGAATTTCCTTGTTCCAGTTTTTGATCTCTTCGATCGAATGGGCACCGTCGAGACTGAAGCGTCCGCTTACGAGGCGCCGCAAGCTCTTGAGATGGGCACCGCATTCCAGCCTGGCGCCAATATCAGCACAGAGAGTACGAACGTATGTACCTTTCGAGCATTTCACGGAAAACGCGATGTCCGGAAACTCGACGGACATCACGTTCAGGTCATAAATGTTGATCGGCCGTGGCTGCCGATCAACCACTATGCCTTGGCGCGCAAGCTTGTAGAGTTTCTTACCGTCCTTTTTCACTGCCGAGACCATCGGCGGCACCTGGTCCTGGGGGCCGACGAACTCGGCGCAAACGGAATAAACCTGCTGTTCGCTCACATGGGACCAGTCCCGAATTTGAATGACTTTGCCTTCGGCGTCCTGGGTAAACGTATCCACGCCGAGGGTCATGGTACCGGCATATGTCTTATCCTGTTTCGAGAATCGCTCCGACAACTTCGTTGCCCTGCCGATAACGATGACCAAGAGCCCCGTCGCGCCGGGGTCGAGCGTGCCGCAGTGGCCAACTTTCCGAAAGCCGAACTTTCTGATGAAACTGACAACATCATGGCTGGTCCAGCCGGCGGCCTTGTCGACCAGCAGCACACCGCTCTCCTGAGAGGTTTGTTGAGACATCTCGAACCCCCAATGCCGGAAAATTTTCTCAATGGTGATGCGTAATTTGCGGATCACACTCGCCGTCAACGCTCAGCGCGCAGCCACATCCAATAAATTTCCCGGCATTGCCCGGACCTCTCCTGCAACAACGCCACAGTCGCGTGTTCAGTGCATTGCCATCGGCCGCACGAATTCACTGTTCGTTGTTGTCCGGAATCAGCACCTCGGACGCGTACTGAATCAGCAGCGCCTCGGCCTCGGCAAGATTGACGTTCTCCGCGGTGGCGCCGGCTGCCAGCATGTGGCCGCCGCCGCCGAACCGATGGGCTATATCGATCACCGGGAAGTCCGGATTCTGCGAGCGTAACGAAAATCGGACTTTGCCGTCGTCGGGCTGCATTCGGCAGGTGATGTCGGCCCCACGGACGACGCGGACAAAATCGATCAGATCTTCGGTATCCTCGGCGCGTACGCCGCAACTGTCCAAAAGGTCGCCGGTCAGGAAGAAGTATACCAGCCGATCGTTACAAGCGAATTTCAGGTTCTCAATGACCTTCGATTTGAGGCGCAGCAGTTGGATCGGTTCGTTGAAAAACATCTCGTGCATCACCCGGCTGTGGTCGGCGCCCTGTGACATGAGCCAGGTCGCGCAATCCATGGATTCGGTGCTGGTATTGTTGAAACGAAAGCCACCGGTGTCCATGACCAGGCCCAGGAGCAACGAGGTTGCGGCTTCAGCGGAGACG
>CAUZRT010000309.1:0-4150 GCA_963582235.1 Lentisphaeria bacterium | reverse complement strand
TGACATTACGCTCAGCCCGTTTTTGTATTCGTCGAAATACGTCCGGGCATCCATTCAATTCATGCAGGACTCCTCAGTGAACCCTGCTGAATTTATCGGTGACATGCTAGGCACGCGGATCGGCCGCAAGCAGAACACCGATTTCACAGTAGGAGCCGGCACAACTGAGCCCAACGGAATAGCCGCCCGCGCAGCTGATTCTGGAGTCACGGCCGCCACCCTCAACACCCTTACCTTCGCCGAGGTTATGCAGATAAAGCACTCGGTGAACCGAGCATATCGCTCACAAGGGGCGGCGTTTATGTGCAGTGATACCGTTTTACGGATCATGAAGACGATGGGAAGCGAGCCGAACACACACCGGCCGCTATGGCTTCCGGCGATCACGCCGGGACAACCTGACCTCTTCGACGGCGATCCAGTCATCGTTAACGACGACGTGGCCAACGCGACCGCCACCAAATTCTTGCTCTATGGCAAGCTAGACGAGTACATGATCGACGCGCCGCTAGGCATCCAGATCATGCGACTGAATGAACGGTGGGCAGAATTTCACCAGGTCGGATTCTTGGCATTCGCCAGGGCTGATGGAAATTTAATTGACACCGCCGCCGTGAAGTACGGCACCAACGGCTAGATATAAGCACCGGGGGCAGGGGCCAGCCGGGGCTAATGTTCCGGCTGGCACCCCACCTCCCAATTTAAGGAGATAAATACAGTGGCACAAACACAGATCAACAACTACTCAGGCGGCGACGAAAGTAACCGGCCGATCTACAATCAGTCGACCGCTGCTTTCACCGTTACCGCCGCGCAAAGCGGTTCCATCTTTCTCTGCGACGTCGTCAGCCCTTTGGCGGTCTTACCGTCGACCGCCGAGGGGTTGCGATACACTTTCACGGCGGACAAAGCGTCCATTGCTTCGGGCAATGGGATTACCGTTTCCCCAGCGGCGGCCGACGGAATAAACGGAGCCGTCGTAAATAAGCACGTAATCAACACGCAATCCACCGCTATTCTCGGTGACTCAATAACGCTCATCGGCACAGGGACGGCCGGCACCGATGCGTGGGTAATCGAGAGCAAGGGCGGCATTTGGGCCGCCGAATCCTAATCCCTTCTGATCGTGGCTGGCAGGTATCACACTCCCTCCCAATGCCCTGCCGGCCACGGTTTTCTTTGGAGAAATTATGCTAGTTAAGGCCAGGGCCGACTGCGACGGAATCACGCACAAGATGAAGGCCGGCGGAACCTACGACGTCACCGATCACATCGGGACTGTACTGATCGGCAGAGGGCTGGTTGATGAGGCATCGGCGATCCCAGCCACGGAAGGCGAGGTGGCGGAAGTCGAAACGGCCGAGAAGAGAACGCCGACGAAGCGGAAATTCAAGAAGATATCCAAATGAGCCAGCTAATTGTATCCACCGCCGCGACAGAATACCCGGTTTCTATTTCCGATCTACGGCACCAGATGGGGCTGACCGACACCGCATCAGACACCATGCTGCGGTCGATGATGAGGGCCGGCGCGTCCATGGTCGAGAAGGCAACGTCGCGCACCCTTCGCACAACCACATACACATATGAGCTAAACGCCTTCCCTGACGGCCGCACTATTGAACTACCACGGACACCGCTCGCCAGCGTGACCAGCGTAAAATACTTGGCCCAAACTACGGAAGTCCTAACCACCGTAACGGCGAGCGATTACGAGGTACATGATCGCGGGGGGCTGCTCCCAGTCATCGAACTCGATGACGACAAGGAATGGCCAACGCCGCACGACAGGCTGGATTCAGTGCAGATTATTTTCGTCGCTGGCTATACATCCGCCGACCTAGTTCCCGAGGAAGCCCAGCAGTGGATCATCCTATTTGTGAAAAATAAACTAGCAGCGGAACACGGAGCCAAGTCCGGCAACGCAGAAGCGGCAATGAATTCTCTGCTTGATTCCCTAGGGACTGGCCAGGTTTACGTGATCTGATGCGGCATTACATCGACATCCTCCGCAGGGTACCGCACGACGACGCCAACGACTTCGCCGAGGGGCCGGAACAGTGGGAGCGATACACTTTTGCCCAGGCCGAGGTTTCCCAGATGGGCGGGAAAGAACTCGTTAACGCGAGAGAGGTACACAGCGAGGTGACGACGAAAATCAAAATAAAACCACAGCCGGGAATAACCGCCGCCATGCGATGCCAGAAGGGCTCGAGGATATTCGAGATCGTTGCCGTCATTGACGACGACAACCACGCAACGGATTTGGTACTGATGAGCAAAGAGATCAAATGACCGCCGCACAACGAAACCGCGATTTCCTGTCGCCGTTCAGGGGCAGCAAGCCGAGTGCTGTTGCCGCCTATATCGATAAGCCATCGATGACGGCATTGCAAAAGACACTCAACGCACTCCCCAGGCAGATGCAGAATAAAGCCATCCGACCGGCCCTACGCGAAGCACACAAGCAAGTCGTCAAGCCACGGGCACAGGATCACATCCATCAGAATCATCACGATATCGATGAGTTTGCAAACTTCCTCCAGATCAGATCCATCCCCAGACAATCAGGGGATCGCAAGGGAATTATCGGCTACCTCCTGCAATTCAAGGCCGGCACCGAGGCAGAGTTTAGGGTTATCGACAAGCACAAGAAAAAATGGTGGAAGCCAGCGTTTTTTGAATACGGATCACCCAGCACAAATAAAGGCGGCGGCGACCGAACGGGAAATGGCAGAAGCTACGGTCGCATCCCAGGATTCTCGTTTATGCGCCGGGCACTGTATGGCCACGAATCCGAGATCGAACACGTCATAGGGGCCGAGATTGCCAAGCGGCTCGGTTCTGCCGCCGCCGGGGCCGGGGCATCCGCTGGGGTCGTGAGCACGGTCGGCGGAAGCGGCCCGATAAGCGCAGCAGCAGCGGCAGCCTCAGGGCAAGAGATTCACACCGGGAGCCGGGGCGGCAGATTTGTGTTCACCTCCGGCGGCGCGAAAAGGTACGTGGCGAGATGACCATAGAGAACGCCCTGCGCCACTATATGCTCGAGCAGAAAGAGATTCGCAACGTATTCGGGAATCACATCTACGCGGGCAGGATACCCCAAGGCGAAACCCCGGCAATCGCGGCGTTGATAACCCGCACCGCGACCAAGCGATATTACGACCTCGCAGAGGAAGCCGGGATCGTCACCCCGTCGCTCAATATCGAGTTCGTCACCAAGGCACACAACGGCGCGGCACTGGCAATGCGGGCGGCCGAACAAGTCAGGCTGAAAGTAAGCAGCTACCGAGGCAACTGGGGACCAGCTCACGATCAGATCATGATTCACAGCTGCGCGGTAGAACAGGACGTTATGACGGAACCAGTTTTTTTTGCCGACGGCAGCCGCTGGACCTTTACCTATTCTATGCTCCTGAGGATTTCTCACGGGCAAACATCAGTATCAACACCATAGGGGAAACATTATGGCAGCGGGCGACAAAAGCGGAACCGGCAACGGGGCGACATTTGTAATTGCCAGCGGGATGGTGGCCACCATTAAGGAACTTAGCGGGATGGGAGCGTCGATCCCAAGCGTCGACGATAACATTCTGGCCACGGTCGGCGTTCGCGAAACTATACCCGGCGACCTGGCCGAACCGAGCGACGTGTCCGTAGGGTTTGCAATGAGATCGACCGACCTTCTCGATTTGGAAGCGGAGTTGGGAGTTGTGCGAACCGCAACCCTAACCTATGCACCGCAGGACGCCCTGGCGACCGGGCAACAAACGGTCGGCACTGGATTTATCACTGAGTACTCAGTCGACACCGTCGCCAATGACACCCGCGTCGAGGGATCGTTTACGTGGCAGTGGGACGGCGTAACCGGGCCAGCTACGACCGACGAGACAGCTTAACAAATTATGACTGACATCGAAATCAGACCCATCCGGGCGATGCGTCGCGGTGAAATGATCACGGCGGCCTACAATATATATGCGGGCGGCCGCCACGTGGCGATCACCGGCGTCGAACCGAACTCGCAAATCCACCTGCTGCGGCCAGTATCCGAAAGCCAGGAGGCCAGCATCAAGGCGGAATGTGACGAACTACAACTGGCGCAACACCCTGGAGCCTTGATAAACGAAACCAGGACGGTTACGCCGCC
>CAUZRT010000308.1:0-4155 GCA_963582235.1 Lentisphaeria bacterium | reverse complement strand
GACTCCCGTTTTCGTGAAGCGCCATGGCGAGATTCAGCGCCGTCTGTCCGCCTACAGTGGGTAGCAGAGCGTGCGGCCGCTCGCGGCGGAGTATTTCATGCACCATGTCCGGGGTGAGCGGTTCTATATAGGTGCGGTCCGCAAACTCCGGATCCGTCATGATCGTCGCTGGATTACTGTTGACAAGGACGACTTCGTACCCCTCCTCGCGAAGTGCCTTGCATGCCTGCACCCCGGAATAGTCGAACTCGCAGGCCTGGCCGATGACAATCGGCCCGGAGCCGATCAGCATGATTTTGCGTATGTCGTTTCGTTTCGGCATGGGGAGAAGACGTGAAGTGGCGTCTGTCGGTTTCAGTCAGGTCAACGTTATCGTCAAGTCAATGCTCGCCGGCATTCGTCAACACATAAACGCCGTACGGATTCGGCCTTCATTCTGTCGCCGAATCCATGCGGCGTTGACACCGACACTGTATTTCATGACTGATCGGTCGCCGCTGCACCCGTAACGGCTGTACGCGACGTCACGCCTCCGGCTGCCGCATCGGACCGTTCGAGACGGGACTCCGACTTCGGTTTTACCGGATACTCGCCCGTGAAGCAGGCGTGGCAGAAATTCTCAGGCGCCGAGTTGCGTATGCATGAGAGCATGCCGTCGAGGGACAGATACGACAGGCTATCGGCTTCGATCAAGTCCGCGATTTCCTCGGTGGTGTACTGGTTGGCAATCAGCTCTTCCTTGCTCGGGAAATCAATGCCGTAATAACACGGCCCGATGTGCGGCGGGCAGCTGACACGCATATGAATTTCCTTGGCGCCGCACTGCCGTACCGTGCGCACACGCTCCCGCGTCGTATTGCCACGGACGATGCTGTCTTCGACCAAACAGACGCGCCGGCCCTTGATCGCCTCGGCGATGGGATTCAGCTTCACCTTTACTGCCGTGCGGCGGTCATCGTGACTGGGCCGGATAAACGTTCGGCCGATATAATGATTTCTCACAATGCCCAGGTCGAAGGGCAGGCCGGAGGCCTCGGCAAAGCCCAGGGCGGCGAACAAACCACCATCGGGAATCGGCATGACCACATCCGCATTCGCCGGTGCTTCCTCAGCGAGCTTGGCGCCGAAGCGCTTGCGGATATCGTAGACCCACTCGGAAAAAACCAGGCTGTCCGGGCGTGAAAAGTAAATCAGTTCAAAAATACAATGGGCCCGGCGCCGGGCGTGGTCGAAATAGTCGCTTTTCAGCGATCCGTCTTCGCGGACGATGATCGCTTCGCCGGGCTCCACATCGCGGATGTACGTCGCGCCCACCAGATCGAAGGCACTTGTTTCCGAGGCGAAAACGATGGCGTCGCCGATCTTGCCCATCGCCAGCGGCCGAAAGCCGTACGGATCCCGAAACGCCGCCAGACCGTCTTCGCACAAGGCGACAATCGAATAGGCGCCCTCGACATTTTTCAGCGCCGTTTTCAGCGACTCCCAGGGCGGTGCGTCCGCTGTGTGCTGCCGGGCGGCCAGATGCAGGATTATCTCCGTATCCGTGTCACCCTGAAGAATCGCGCCCATCTGCTTGAGATGATTGCGGAGCCAGCCGCCGTTGGAGAGGTTGCCGTTGTGAGCAATGCCCAGATACCATTTATCGAATTCAACGGCGAAAGGTTGCGCGTTGACTAGGTCGGATGACCCGGCGGTGCTGTACCGGACGTGACCGATCGCCATCGTTTGCGGATTCTCGTGCCATTCGCGGGGTAGCTTATTGAACACATTCGACACCAGCCCCATATCTTTGTGCAGTTTGCAGCGGCCGTCCTGCCGCAGAAAGATCCCCGCACTTTCCTGGCCGCGATGTTGCAGCGCAAACAGACCCAGCCGGGTCAACTCGGCCGCCTCGGGATGATTGGCAATACCGAAAATGCCGCAGCATTCTTTCGGCTTGTCGTCAATGATCGGGAACTCGTCCATATTTTTACAGGAAAGCTGGTCTGCGTGTGTCAACGGAGTTCAATGGGCAACGCTCCGAAATAAATCTGTGCCACATATGACCGCGACACAACGGCGGTCGCCTGCCTCCGTTCCGTTTCGGCTCACCGTTCTGTCAAGGAACCATTGCTCTGCGCCACGGCCGCACCGACAAAGCTGCGAAACAGCGGGTGGGCCGCCAATGGCGTCGACTGAAATTCCGGATGAAACTGGCAGGCTATGTACCACGGGTGATCCTTCAACTCGACAATCTCGAACAGGCCTTGGTCCGGGGACACGCCTGAACAGATCATGCCCTTCGCCCCTAACTGTTCGCAATACGAATTGTTCAGTTCGTACCGGTGCCGATGACGTTCCGAGATCTTCAGTGTCGGATAGCTTGCGGCCGCATGACTGCCCGCCGTCAGTGTGCACGGGTACGAGCCAAGACGCATGGTACCACCCAGCCCCTTCACATTTTTCTGTTCCTCCATAAGATCAATCACCGGGTGGTTCGTATGTTCGTCGAATTCCCGGCTGTTGGCGTCTGCGAGATTGCAGACGTTGCGCGAGAACTCGATCACCGCGCATTGCATGCCCAGACAGATGCCGAAAAAGGGAATCCCATTCTCACGCGCATATTTGACGGCGGCGATCTTGCCCTCGATACCGCGGTTGCCAAAGCCGCCCGGCACCAGGATGCCGGCGACCCCACCCAGCAACGCCTCGACGCCGCTTTCCTCCACCTCCTCCGCTTCGACCCGGCGGACATTGATTGCCACGTTGTTGGCGATGCCACCGTGGGTCAGGGCTTCGTCGATGCTTTTGTACGCATCGGCGAGACTGATGTATTTGCCGACAACGGCGATTTCAACGCTTCCCTTGTCCGGGTTGACCAGCGTCCGGACCATTTCCTGCCAGTCTTGAAGTTGCAGTGAGCGCACATGCAGATTCAGCAGTTCCAGGACATAGGTGTCAAGATCCTGTTTGGCCAGTTCCAGCGGCACCTCATAGATGGAATTCTGAACATCCTGCTCCTCGAACACAAGATCGTGATCGACATTGCAGAAAAGTGCCAGCTTGTCCTTGTGCTCCGGTTCTAAGGGCCGTTCGCAACGGCAGATGAGAATATCAGGGACAATCCCGATCTCGCGCAGGATGCCGACGGATTGCTGTGACGGTTTCGTCTTTAGTTCGCCGCATGCAGTAATGTACGGAATCAGCGTCAGATGGATGAACAGCGCGTTGCCGCGACCGGCCTCCTGGCGAAACTGCCGGATGGCCTCCAGAAACGGCAGCGATTCAATGTCGCCCGCCACACCGCCGATTTCCGTGATGGCGATGTCGACATCATTCGTGTCGAGTTTACGGATCGCCATTTTGATCTCATCGGTAATATGGGGGATCACCTGTACGGTCTTGCCCAAGTAACCGCCCTCACGCTCGCGCGCAATCACCGCACTGTAAATGCGGCCCGTGGTATAGTTGCACTCGCGCGTACAGGGAGTCCCGGAAAATCGCTCGTAATGCCCGAGATCCAGATCCGTTTCCGCGCCGTCAGCCGTCACATACACCTCGCCATGCTGATAGGGTGACATGGTGCCGGGATCGACGTTGAGGTAAGGATCAAGTTTCTGTTGGGCGACGCGGTAGCCGCGCCGGGTCAGCAATAGTGCGATTGACGCAGTCGTAATCCCCTTGCCCAGGGACGAGACGACGCCGCCGGTGATGAAAATGTGTTTGGGGGGTGTTTTTATTCGCCGCATGGCGTTTTTTCTGGTGGGAGTGACGAGTTTTGCCTCGCATAACAAAAAAATAATAAATTTGTAAACGACGCTATATAAATTGGATAAGTTATCGTGTGAAGGGTTTCTGGCCGGCAGGGGGGGGATTAATTACCGAAATCCTGCAACTAAAACCTCACTATATATATCTAAAGAATTACCATAATACAAGATACCCCGGAATTAATTGTTGGCCGGGACACGCCCGAGTGTGGCTGGAATTGTCCTCAGCCCCGGATTTGCCGGCGGCTTTAATGCCTAGGCAACGGCATTGCGATTCGGTGCCAAACCATGGGTATGATTCGGAAGTTTTTGAGACGAAGTAAGGTGTAAATCTGGTAGCCGGTTCTGACCTCCGTCCGAGGAAACCGGGATGTCTGATAACGAGGCAGCGGTGCGGGTTAATACA